>NZ_JAWPBF010000016.1:0-45403 GCF_033341895.1 Citrobacter sp. HN-141
GCTGATAGAAACAGAAGCCACTGGAGCACCTCAAAAACACCATCATACACTAAATCAGTAAGTTGGCAGCATCACCTAAAAAACGTATTGTTTATCGTTCCTGCTTATCATCTTCAATGAACAGATCAATAAATGCCCGTTGCTCAGGTGAAAGATCCCACGAAGCGGGAATATCCTGTTTTTTTTCTACAACGGTTTCATTCGCTTGCTCATTATCATGATGAGCAGGTGTAGCACTGGAGCGTTGTTCCTGTGTGGACATCAATTACCCCCACACTTTCCAGACCACCAGAGCAACCACGATCCAGAACACGGCGGAGCCCAGAAACACGGTGAACCATGCTTTACGTTTCATCACGGGATCTCTGCGCGCAGGCTGGTTTCCAGAAGGCATTGCTAACCTCATACTATCGAAATCACTTATCATTTAGGCACCAAACAATCGGTACAATTAATCATCAGATAAGAGGAATCCTAATAAAAACGTCCTGAAAAAGCCAGCTAATTTTCGAAACCAGCTTTATAAATAACTTAATTGTTTGATCGGTTATAAATATTTGAAAGGGATTTTGGCAGGCTGACTCATTTGAAACTACTTTGGAGAATATTTTCCATAAATAATATAGGGATAATAGACAAATAAAAAATCATGAATACATTCAACCGCCCCGCTGGTATGGCTGGAGAACCAGGATACCAACGAGGCAACTTCCGTTATTATTTCTCTGGCAATTTAATATCTTTGAACATAGCTTCAATATCATCGTTGGAACGCAGTGCCACCGCCGTATCCACCACATCGCGTGTCAGATGCGGTGCGAAACGCTGAATAAAATCATACATGTAGCTGCGTAAAAACGTGCTGCGACGAAAACCAATTTTCGTGGTACTGTGACTGAAAATATCATGAGCATCAACACGCACCAGATCCGGATCAGAGACAGGATCAACTGCCATGCTGGCAATCACGCCCACGCCGAGCCCCAGTCGGACATAGGTTTTTATCACATCAGCATCGGTTGCGGTAAAAACAATACGTGGCTCAAGACCCGCGCGATTAAACGCGGTATCCAGCTCTGAGCGCCCCGTAAAACCAAAGGTGTACGTCACCAACGGATATTGCGCCAGCTCTTCGATGGATACGGAGACTTTGCCCGCCAACGGATGGTCTGGCGTAACAACAATCGAACGGTTCCAGTGATAGCATGGCAGCATCACCAGATCATCGTACAGATGCAGTGCTTCCGTCGCGATGGCAAAATCAGCATTCCCTTTCGACACGGCCTCGGCAATTTGCGTCGGCGATCCCTGATGCATATGCAACGAAACGCGAGGATAACGCTCAATAAAACCTTTAATCACGTTGGGCAGCGCGTAACGCGCCTGAGTGTGTGTGGTAGCAATATACAATGAACCTTTGTCGGGCCAGGTATGTTCACCAGCAACCGACTTAATGGCATCCACTTTAGACAAGACTTCGCGGGCAATACGAATAACTTCCTGCCCTGCCGGAGTCACCTGCGTCAGGTGCTTACCGCTACGGGCAAAAATCTGGATGCCAAGCTCATCTTCCAGCATACGAACTTGCTTACTGATCCCTGGCTGGGAGGTATAGAGTCCTTCGGCCGTTGAGGAGACATTAAGGTTGTGGTTTACCACCTCAACGATATAGCGAAGCTGCTGTAATTTCATGTTATGCCATCCCGATTTGCGCCATCAAATCATCGTTTCTGTGCAGGCTCGTGGGCGCTGCTAATACGATTTAATAATAAAAAGCTTGTTAACTATAACCACTATATCATTTATATGTACGCTGTATAGGTATGACAAAAAATAATATGCCATAAACAAAAAGGGCCGCTTACGCGACCCTTTGAGGAGGAACTCAGCCAGAATGCTGTTATTTCTTCCCTTCTACCCATTTGCCGTCAACGAAGAACGCGGACCAGCCAGTCGCCTTACCGTCTTTCTCAGCGGCAACGTATTGCTGCTTGGTTTTACGGCTGAAACGAACCATGGACTTGTTACCATCCGGGTCAGTTTGCGGTGCATCGGCCAGGTAACGCAGTTTTTCCGGCAGACGATCGCGGAAGCGGTACAACTCTTCCACTAATGGCGCACGGGTTTCACGTGATTTCGGGAAGGTGTTAGCGGCAAGGAAAATACCTGCTGCGCCATCACGCAATACGAAATACGCGTCCGATTTTTCACACGGCAGTTCCGGCAACGGAACAGGATCTTCTTTCGGCGGAGCCACTTCGCCGTTACGCAGGATCTTACGGGTGTTTTTACACTCGTCGTTAGTACACGCCATGTACTTGCCGAAACGTCCCATTTTCAGGTGCATTTCAGAACCACATTTTTCGCACTCTACGATCGGACCGTCATAACCCTTGATACGGAATTCACCCTCTTCGATCTCGTAGCCATCGCAAGTTGGGTTATTACCACACACATGCAATTTACGCTTAGGATCGATGAGATAACTGTCCATTGCCGTACCGCACTTCTGGCAGCGGCGTTTGGCGCGCAATGCGTTCGTTTCCGCGTCGTCGCCTTCCAGGACGTTCAATACTTCGTTTTCTGGCACCAGGTTAATGGTGGTCTTGCAACGCTCTTTCGGTGAAAGCGCATAGCCGGAACACCCAAGGAATACACCGGTGCTGGCGGTACGGATACCCATCTTGCGTCCGCATGTCGGACAATCAATGCTGGTCAGTACCATCTGGTTCGGACGCATGCCGCCTTCTTCGGGATCTTTCTCGGCTTTATCCAGTTGCTGAGTAAAATCGCTGAAGAAGTTGTCGAGCACACCTTTCCACTCGGCTTCGTGGTTCGCCACCTGGTCAAGGCTGTCTTCCATCTGCGCGGTGAAATCGTAGTTCATCAATTCGCGGAAGTTTTCTTCCAGACGATCGGTGACAATTTCACCCATTTTCTCCGCGTAGAAGCGACGGTTCTCAACGCGAACATAACCGCGATCCTGAATCGTAGAGATGATCGAGGCATACGTTGACGGACGACCAATACCCCGTTTCTCAAGTTCTTTAACCAGCGAAGCTTCACTGAAGCGTGCAGGCGGTTTGGTGAAGTGCTGCGCAGGCGTCAGTTCGATAAGCGTCAACGTATCGCCTTTATCCACCGCCGGTAAGATGCGATCTTCATCGCCCTTACGCAGTGCTGGCATCACTTTCGTCCAGCCATCGAAGCGCAGAATACGACCACGCGCCTTCAGACGGAAATCACCAGCCCCTACGGTCAGTGTGGTGGAGTCATATTTGGCTGGCGTCATCTGACAGGCAACAAACTGGCGCCAGATTAGCTGGTACAGTTTTTGCGCATCAGCTTCCATATCTTTCAGCGATTCCGCCAGTACGGCGACATCGGAAGGACGGATAGCTTCGTGCGCTTCCTGCGAGTTCTCTTTGCTGGCGTACTGATTCGCGCTTTCCGGCAGATATTTCTTACCAAAATTATCGCTGATGTAATCGCGAGCCATGGTCACTGCATCCTGGCTCAGATTAGTTGAGTCAGTACGCATATAGGTGATGTAACCCGCTTCATACAAACGCTGCGCCATCATCATGGTTTTCTTCACACCGAAGCCCAGACGCGTGCTCGCAGCCTGCTGTAGTGTGGAGGTAATGAACGGCGCGCCCGGCTTGCTGCTGGTCGGTTTATCTTCACGTTCCAGGACGCTATAGCGCGCTTTTTCCAACAGGCTAACGGCAGCAAGCGTTTGTTCCCGATTTACCGGGCGGAACGGTTTATCATTTTGATGCGTCACCTCCAGCGGCAATGCATCACCGGCTGGCGTCGTGGTATTGGCATCAATTTCCCAGAACTCTTCGGGGACGAATGCTTTAATTTCACGCTCGCGCTCAACAACGAGACGCACGGCAACCGACTGTACACGACCGGCAGACAGGCCACGGGCAATTTTTTTCCACAGCAGCGGCGACACCATATAGCCGACAACGCGGTCCATAAAGCGGCGAGCCTGTTGTGCATTTACACGGTCGATGTTCAGCTCGCCCGGTTTTTCAAACGCCTGACGAATAGCGTTCTTAGTAATTTCGTTAAACACCACGCGACTGTAGCGGGTATCGTCGCCACCGATAACTTCCCGCAGGTGCCAGGCAATGGCTTCCCCTTCGCGGTCAAGGTCGGTTGCGAGATAGATGTGGTCGGCTTTTTCAGCCAGTTGTTTCAGTTCAGAGACAACTTTCTCTTTACCAGGCAGCACTTCATAGCGCGCATCCCAGTTGTGCCACGGGTCAACGCCCATGCGGTTGACGAGAGCGCCACGTTCATCCTTTTTGGGCTTTTTAGCCGTTTTGGTTGAGGTTGAGTCGGCGCTCTTTTTAGTTGCTGAGCCACTGGTCGGCAAATCACGGATATGACCGACGCTGGATTTCACCACGTAGTCATTACCCAGATACTTGTTGATCGTTTTGGCTTTTGCCGGGGACTCAACGATGACAAGAGCTTTACCCATATTCACCTTTACCTAATTTGATTCTTCCAGAATGCGTCGCACGTTGATTCACCTTCCGCTGGCGACGAGACATCGATATGGTCTCTGCGTCGGCGGATATCAACCCCTTAAACTGATTTGCGCTTGTAATGTAACTCTCATGTAACTGAGTTAACAGGCTTTTTCGCACACAAACGCTTTAGCGCGACGGAGTATTGGTCGAATGTCAAGCAAATCTGTTGCCAGATTGACGAAAGCGTCACACTGTACCTGATAAAATGCGTTACGCAACTTTATTAGCATGCAAAAACAAATCTCGCCAGTTGCAATCCCATCCTATAGCCTTCATTTAAGTCAGGGAATATTTGCCCATAAGCTGGGCTCGGCGTAGACTAATGTCCTTGTTTAAGGAGTAAATCATGCATAAAGACACTCAACCCATCGATCGCGAAACACTGCTGATTGAAGCCAACAAAATCATTCGTGAGCATGAGGACACGCTGGCGGGGATTGTCGCCACCGGCGTAACGCAGCGAAACGGCGTGCTGGTTTTCAGCGGAGATTACTTTTTAGACGAGCAAGGGCTACCAACGCCCAAAAGCACTGCGGTATTTAATATGTTTAAACACCTGGCGCATATGCTTTCTGAAAAGTACCACTTGATCGATTAACGCGAGAAATGATTTGCCGGGTGGCGGCGCTGCCTTATCCGGCCTACGATGCTCTGAACCTGTAGGCCGGATAAGATGCGTGAGCATCGCCATCCGGCAATTGCCATTTTACATCAGGGGCTTTTGTCCCCGCTGCCACCAGCGCATCAGTAAGCGGTCTGCACTTTCTGCCGCGCTGCCAGTGAAACGGTCCATCAGTTTTTTGCGCTGCATATAGCGGACGTTTAGCACTTCACGACCATCCATCAACCCCAGAATCACTTCGTCACTGGTATTGATCTCATCGACCAACCCGTTTGCCAGCGCCTGTTGCCCGAACCAGTGTTCACCGGTAGCAACCTGTTCGATGTCCAGAGTTGGACGCATACGCTGCACAAAATCTTTAAACAGATGATGGGTTTCATTCAAATCTTCACGGAATTTCTGTCGCCCTTCTTCCGTATTTTCGCCAAGCAGTGTCAGCGTACGTTTGTACTGTCCCGCCGTGTGCAGCTCGATATCAATATCCTTGCCTTTCAGGAAACGGTTGAAGTTCGGGATCTGCGCCACCACGCCAATCGAGCCCACAATGGCAAACGGCGCTGAGACAATTTTATCTGCCACGCAGGCCATCATATATCCGCCGCTCGCAGCGACTTTATCCACCGTGACGGTCAACGGTATCTGCTTATCGCGCAGACGTTGCAATTGCGATGCAGCCAGGCCATAGCCATGTACCACACCACCCGGGCTTTCCAGACGAACCACCACCTGATCCTGAGGTTTAACAACCGCCAGCACCGCCGTCACCTCTTCGCGTAATGCGCTGACCTCATGGGCATCCATACTGCCCTTAAAATCGAGCACCCAGACGCGAGGTTTATCTGATGACGAACTGTCACCCAGTTTCGCTTTTGCCTTGGCGGCCTTCGCCTCCAGCTTCTGTTTCTTTTTCTGCGCCTTATGCCAGAATTTTTGCTGATGCCCATCCAGCAAGGCCATCGACAGATCTTCCTTCATCTCTTTATATTGATCGCTAAGATTAATAACGCGTAGCTCACCACGCTGACGCTTACGTTGTGTCGCGTTTACAATCAGCATGACAATCACCGCAATAGCCACCACAACAGTGACAATTTTTGCCAAAAACAGCCCATATTCAGACAACAATTCCACGAGACCCACCTTGGTTAAACAACGCTACTTTCGCTCAGTGTACAACAGGCGTGTAAACCCGTCTTGCTTCATCCATCCGATGCTGAATCGGCAAAAAGCATGACAAAGTGTTCATTTTGCGGTGTTATTGCCTTTGGCTGATTGAAAAACACCAGTGTTTAAGGCATAAAGCCGAAAAGTTATCGCGAACGAGATGGCCAAAGCGTCGCCGAGGAGTAGCCGTGCATTACCAACCTAAACAAGACCTGTTACAGGATCGCATTATTCTGGTCACCGGTGCCAGTGATGGCATCGGGCGTGAAGCCGCGCTTACCTACGCACGCTACGGTGCGACCGTTATCCTGCTTGGACGTAATGAAGAAAAATTGCGTCAGGTTGCCCAGACCGTCGCCGATGAAAACGGAGCACAACCACAATGGTTTACACTGGATCTGCTGACCTGTACCTCTGAAGAATGCCACCAGTTGGCGCAACGCCTCGCCGCACATTATCCACGTCTGGATGGGGTGTTGCATAACGCCGGGCTGCTGGGCGATATCTGCCCGATGAGCGAACAAAATCCGCAGGTATGGCAGGATGTCATGCAGGTCAATGTCAACGCGACGTTTATGTTGACTCAGGCATTGCTGCCGCTGCTACTCAAATCAGATTCAGGATCGCTGGTCTTTACTTCTTCAAGCGTTGGTCGCCAGGGACGGGCTAACTGGGGAGCGTATGCCACCTCGAAATTTGCTACCGAAGGGATGATGCAGGTCCTGGCAGACGAATACCAGAATCGCCATCTGCGCGTAAATTGCATTAATCCAGGCGGCACGCGTACCGGCATGCGTGCCAGCGCATTCCCGACGGAAGATCCGCAAAAACTCAAAACCCCCGCCGACATTATGCCGCTGTACCTGTGGCTGATGGGCGATGACAGCCGCCGTAAAACCGGTATGACTTTTGATGCCCAGCCGGGCCGTAAACCAGGAATTGCCCAATGAGTGAAGAACGCTATCAGCAGCGCCAACAGCGCGTAAAAGACCGGGTTGACGCACGTGTTGCGGCCGCCAGGGACGAGCGTGGAATTGTCATCGTTTTTACCGGTAATGGAAAAGGTAAAACTACCGCTGCGTTCGGTACAGCGACTCGCGCAGTGGGCCACGGTAAAAAAGTCGGTGTAGTGCAGTTCATTAAAGGTACATGGCCAAACGGCGAAAGAAACCTGCTCGAACCTCATGGTGTAGAGTTTCAGGTGATGGCGACCGGGTTTACCTGGGAAACACAGAATCGTGAAGCTGATACCGCCGCCTGTCTGGCCGTATGGGAACACGGTAAGCGAATGCTGGCCGATCCTGAGCTGGACATGGTTGTGCTGGATGAACTGACGTATATGGTGGCCTACGACTACCTCCCGCTTGAAGAGGTGCTCAACGCCTTAAACGCGCGCCCAGCCCAGCAGACGGTCATTATTACGGGTCGAGGATGTCATCGCGATATTCTGGAGTTAGCCGACACGGTCAGCGAGTTGCGTCCGGTCAAGCATGCTTTTGAAGCGGGCATTAAAGCCCAAATGGGGATTGATTACTAACAGCAGGCCGGATAAGGCGCTTGCGCCGCATCCGGCTCCACTAACGCCTGATAACGCTTTGCTTATCAGGCCTGTTCACGATTAACCGTTATTGCTGCGTCCACCCGGGCGACGGCTGCTGCCGACCTGAGAGTGACGTTTCACCGCACGGCGGATCTGATTCGCTTTCATGCGACGACGGTCTTTCTCGACAGCGACTTTAGACGTGGTTTCCGGTTTCAACTCCACCAGTTCACGCAGATAGTTGGTCTGTGCAAGATCAAGCTCGGTCCAGCCACCACGCGGTAGGCCTTTCGGCAATGGAATATCGCCATAACGTACGCGGATAAGACGACTTACCTGCACGCCTACCGCTTCCCACAGACGACGAACCTCGCGGTTGCGCCCTTCAGTCAGCGTGACGTTATACCACTGGTTAATCCCTTCACCACCGCTGAACTTGATGGTTTTAAACGCAGCCGGACCATCTTCCAGCTGTACGCCACGGCTCAGATCACGCAGTTTAGCATCGTCAACCTGACCGAACACACGCACCGCGTACTCGCGTTCAACTTCACGGCTCGGGTGCATCAGACGGTTCGCCAATTCACCATCGGTGGTAAACAGCAGCAGACCACAGGTATTGACGTCCAGACGACCTACGGCAATCCAGCGCGCGTCACGCAGCTTTGGCAAGCGGTCAAAAACGGTTGGACGACCTTCCGGGTCGTTACGGGTACACAGTTCACCTTCCGGCTTGTAATAAGCCAGAACGCGGCAGATTTGTTCTGCAGATTCTTTCACCGAAATCAGATGACCGTCGATACGGATTTTCAGACCCGGCGTCACTTCAACGCGATCGCCAAGCGTGGCAATTTTGCCATCAACGCTCACACGACCCGCGGCAATAATAGATTCGATTTCACGGCGAGAACCGTGGCCGGCACGCGCCAGCACTTTTTGTAACTTTTCGCTCATAGAGCTTCCTTTAGGTGTCGCCTTCACAGGCGTCGAACAGGAGAATCAACGGCGCCAGTCAGCGCCATTTTAAGGCCGCGTAGTATAGCGGTTCGCGCCCTTATAAGAAAGGTTTAACGTCACCAACGCCTTCGCGCAATACCACCGGGGAATCATCGGTTAAATCGATGACCGTCGTCGGTTGTTGACCAAGGTAACCACCGTGAATGATCAGATCGACCAACTTCTCCAGACGATCTTTGATCTCTTCAGGATCGGACTCGGTAAACTCGCTGCCCGGAAGCATCAGTGAAGTAGAAAGCATTGGCTCACCCAGGGCTTCGAGCAGCGCCAGCGCAATGGGATTCGACGGAACACGCAAGCCAATAGTCTTACGTTTTTCCTGCAGCAGTCGGCGTGGAACTTCTTTCGTCCCTTTCAGGATAAAAGTATAGTTGCCCGGCGTATTGTTTTTAATTAAACGAAAGGCCACGTTGTCGACAAATGAATAGGTAGACAGCTCTGACAAATCGCGGCACATCAGCGTAAAGTTGTGGCCGTCCGGCAGATGACGGATACGACAAATACGCTCCATCGCGCCTTTATCTTCAATTTTGCAACCCAACGCATAGCCGGAATCGGTTGGATAGACAATCACCCCACCTTTACGCACAATTTCCACGGCCTGATTGATCAACCGCTGCTGTGGGTTTTCGGGGTGAATATAAAAAAACTGGCTCATACTTTCCTCTCTGTGATCTCGGGCCGTTCCCAAAGCTGCCACACGCCGTCGACGCCGGCAGGCAACCAAAGTTTGCGCCCCAGTTCAATCCACGGGCACGGCTGATGAAAATCAGACCCTTGCGATGCCCACAACTGATGCTGGCGCGCAAGCGTCGCCAGATGGGTGCGTTCATTGGGAGACTGCTGGCACTGTGCCACTTCCATCGCGTCACCGTGATGTTCAGCAAAATGTGCAACCAGTCTTTTCAGCCACTTAGCGCTAAGATCGTACCGCCCAGGATGAGCCAGAACTGCCTTACCGCCAGAATGATGAATGACATCAATAGCTTGTTCTATTGTACACCACTGTGGCGGAACGTAACCGGTTTTCCCACGGGCAAGATATTTTTTAAAGACATCCGCCATGGTTGTGGCTTTTCCGCATTCCACCAGAAAACGCGCAAAATGGCCCCGCGTGACGGCCCCGCCGTCTGCCAAACGCAAAGCCCCTTCCCACGCCCCCGGAATATGCGCTTTGTCCAGCCGTTCTGCAATCAGGCGCGCGCGCTGCTGGCGGCGTTCCGTTTGCTGTGCCAAAAACGCACACATCATAGGATGTGCGGTATCAATATTCAGACCCACAATATGGATCTCATGGTTTTCCCAGACCGTTGAAATTTCTACACCCGAGATTAGATTTAGCGCTAGCCCCGAACGTGAAATTTCTTCTCTTGCCGCCGCAATACCTGCCGTGGTGTCATGATCGGTGATCGCCAGTGTACCGACTCGCATCTCTACCGCACGATGTACTAAGGCCTCTGGCGTCAATCGCCCATCGGAGGCTGTCGTATGGCTGTGCAGGTCATAAATCACTGCGTAATTCGTGTCGCTCAAGGCGTCTCCCGTTTCAATAAATGTCGTATCACGATCATCATAGCGGTTTCGACAAATTAACTGAAATCAGGTGTTGACTTTACTCTACCGAACTAGTTAACTAGTACGCAAGTTCACATGAAGAAGGTATCTGAGATGAAAGCACGCTTTGTTCTGCACGGTTGGTGGCGCACTTCCTGATTTCGGGCAGTGTCTTACGTCTGCACTATGCAACCAGATACCCGGCCCGCCACATGAGCGGGCTTTTTTTTGAACAAAATTAATGAGAAGAACGATGCAAACACAAAAACCAACACTTGAACTACTCGCCTGCGATGCCGCCTACCGTGAGAACCCAACGGCGCTGTTTCATCAGGTGTGTGGCGCACGACCGGCAACGTTGTTGCTGGAATCCGCCGATATCGACAGCAAGGACGATCTCAAGAGCCTGCTGCTGGTAGACAGCGCGTTGCGTATTACCGCCCTGGGTGACACTGTCACCATTCAGGCATTGTCGGCAAATGGCGCGTCGCTGCTTCCTCTGCTGGACGCCGCCCTGCCCGCAGGCGTTGACAACGATAAACAGCCGAACGTTCGTCAGTTGACCTTCCCCAGCGTAAGCCCGCTGCTGGATGAAGACGCCCGTTTATGCTCACTTTCTGTATTTGACGCGTTCCGTTTGTTGCAGGAGCTGGTCCATGTTCCGGCGCAAGAACGTGAAGCCATGTTCTTCGGCGGTCTGTTTTCCTACGACCTGGTTGCTGGATTTGAAGATTTACCCCAGCTTGAAGCGGGTAACCGTTGCCCGGACTACTGCTTCTATCTGGCAGAAACACTGATGGTTATCGACCACCAGAAAAAAAGCACCCGCATTCAGGCCAGCATTTTTACGCCAAATGACGAGGAAAAACAGCGACTGAACGCCCGCCTGGCACAGTTGAGCCAACAGCTTACCGAACCCGCACCGCCGCTGCCCGTCACTGAAATCCCGCAGATGCAATGCGAATGCAATCAGAGCGACGAAGAGTTCGGCGCCGTGGTACGCGGCCTGCAAAAAGCGATTCGCACAGGTGAAATTTTCCAGGTGGTTCCATCTCGTCGTTTCTCGCTGCCCTGCCCGTCGCCGCTGGCAGCCTATTATGTGCTGAAGAAAAGTAACCCCAGCCCGTACATGTTTTTCATGCAGGATAACGATTTCACCCTGTTCGGCGCGTCGCCGGAGAGCTCGTTGAAATACGACGCCACCAGCCGTCAGATTGAAATTTACCCGATTGCCGGGACCCGCCCGCGTGGTCGCCGTGCGGATGGCTCGCTGGACCGCGATCTCGACAGTCGTATCGAGCTGGAAATGCGTACCGACCATAAAGAACTTTCCGAACACTTGATGCTGGTAGACCTGGCTCGTAACGATCTCGCACGTATCTGCACCCCAGGTAGCCGCTATGTTGCCGACCTGACCAAAGTCGACCGTTACTCTTTCGTGATGCACCTGGTGTCCCGTGTGGTGGGCGAACTGCGTAGCGATCTGGATGTGCTGCATGCTTACCGCGCCTGTATGAACATGGGCACGCTGAGCGGCGCGCCCAAAGTTCGCGCAATGCAATTAATCGCCGAGGCAGAAGGTCGCCGCCGGGGCAGCTATGGCGGCGCAGTCGGCTACTTTACCGCCCATGGCGACCTGGATACCTGCATTGTGATCCGTTCAGCCCTGGTGGAAGACGGCATCGCCACCGTGCAGGCCGGTGCCGGGATTGTTCTGGATTCTGTTCCGCAGTCTGAAGCCGATGAAACCCGTAATAAAGCGCGTGCCGTTTTGCGTGCTATTGCCACCGCGCACCACGCACAGGAGACTTTCTAATGGCTGACATTCTGCTGCTCGATAACATCGACTCATTTACCTACAACCTGGCAGATCAGCTGCGCACTAACGGTCACAACGTGGTGATTTACCGTAACCATATTCCGGCTCAGACGTTAATTGACCGTTTAGCGACGATGAAAAACCCTGTGCTGATGCTTTCTCCGGGGCCTGGCGCACCCAGTGAAGCGGGCTGCATGCCCGAGCTGTTAACCCGCCTGCGCGGCAAACTGCCCATTATCGGTATTTGTCTGGGGCATCAGGCGATTGTTGAAGCCTATGGTGGATATGTCGGTCAGGCTGGAGAAATCCTGCACGGCAAAGCCTCCAGCATTGAACACGACGGTCAGGCGATGTTTGCTGGTCTGGCGAATCCGCTGCCGGTGGCGCGCTATCACTCGCTGGTTGGCAGCAACGTACCAGCCGGATTGACCATAAACGCGCATTTTAACGGTATGGTCATGGCAGTTCGTCACGATACCGATCGCGTATGCGGCTTCCAGTTCCATCCGGAATCGATTCTGACCACTCAGGGTGCGCGCCTGCTGGAGCAAACGCTGGCCTGGGCGCAACAGAAGCTCGAACAAACCAATACGCTGCAGCCCATGCTGGAAAAACTGTACCAGGCTCAGACGCTGTCCCAGCAGGAAAGCCACCAGCTGTTCTCTGCTGTCGTTCGCGGTGAACTGAAGCCGGAACAGTTGGCTGCAGCGCTGGTCAGTATGAAAATTCGTGGCGAACATCCGAATGAAATCGCCGGTGCGGCAACCGCGCTGCTGGAAAATGCCGCCCCGTTCCCGCGCCCGGATTATCTGTTTGCCGACATTGTCGGGACCGGTGGTGACGGCAGTAACAGCATCAATATTTCCACCGCCAGCGCCTTTGTTGCGGCAGCTTGCGGACTGAAAGTTGCCAAACACGGCAACCGCAGCGTCTCCAGTAAATCTGGCTCTTCGGATCTGCTGGCGGCATTTGGTATCAATCTGGATATGAACGCCGATAAGTCCCGTCAGGCGCTCGATGACCTGGGCGTGTGCTTCCTGTTTGCACCGAAATATCACACAGGTTTTCGCCATGCGATGCCGGTACGCCAGCAGTTGAAAACCCGCACGTTGTTTAATGTGCTTGGGCCATTGATAAATCCGGCGCATCCACCGCTGGCGCTGATCGGCGTTTACAGCCCGGAACTGGTGTTGCCGATTGCCGAAACACTGCGCGTGCTGGGATACCAACGGGCAGCCGTGGTACATAGCGGCGGAATGGATGAAGTTTCACTGCATGCGCCGACCATAGTGGCGGAACTGCATGATGGTGAAATCAAGAGCTACCAGCTAACGGCGGAAGACTTTGGCCTGACGCCATATCATCAGGAACAGTTGGCTGGCGGCACGCCGGAAGAAAACCGTGACATTCTGAGTCGCTTGTTACAAGGTAAAGGTGAGGCCGCTCATGAGGCTGCTGTTGCCGCGAATGTCGCCATGTTAATGCGCCTGCACGGTAAAGAAGACTTAAAAGCCAACGCGCAAACCGTGATTAATGTGCTGCGCAGCGGTGCGGCTTACGACCGTGTCACTGCACTGGCCGCAAGAGGGTAAATGATGCAAACCGTTTTAGCGAAAATTGTCGCTGACAAGGCGATTTGGGTAGAAGCCCGCAAACAGCAACAACCGCTGGCCAGCTTTCAAAATGATGTTCAACCCAGCACACGTGATTTCTACGATGCGCTGCAAGGGACACGAACCGCTTTTATTCTGGAGTGTAAAAAAGCCTCTCCGTCAAAAGGCGTGATCCGTGATAACTTCGACCCGGCACAGATTGCGGGAGTATACAAACATTACGCGTCAGCAATTTCCGTGCTGACGGACGAGAAATATTTTCAGGGTAGCTTTGATTTCCTGCCCATCGTCAGTCGCATCGCACCACAGCCGATTCTGTGTAAAGACTTTATTATCGATCCTTACCAGATTTATCTGGCACGTTTCTACCAGGCGGACGCCTGCCTGCTGATGTTGTCGGTTTTGGATGATGAACAGTATCGTCAGCTCGCTGCCGTCGCCCACAGTTTGAAAATGGGCGTGCTGACCGAGGTCAGCAATGAAGCAGAGCTGGAGCGCGCCATTGCGCTGGGTGCGAAAGTCGTCGGCATTAACAACCGTGATTTACGGGACCTGTCGATTGACCTCAATCGTACCCGCCTGCTTGCACCACGTCTGGGCCATGGCGTCACCGTCATCAGTGAATCCGGGATCAACACCTATGGTCAGGTTCGCGAACTCAGCCATTTCGCCAACGGATTTCTGATAGGCTCTGCGCTGATGTCCCATGATGACCTGCATACCGCCGTGCGTCGTGTTTTGCTTGGCGAAAATAAAGTCTGCGGACTGACCCGTGCACAGGATGCAAAAGCAGCGTACGAATCCGGGGCCATTTATGGCGGCGTAATTTTTGTCCCGACCTCCCCGCGCGCTGTCAACGTTGAGCAGGCGCGAGACGTTATGACAGGTGCACCGTTACAGTATGTCGGCGTGTTCCGTAACACCGACATCGCCGACGTCCACGAAAAAGTCACCGCACTGTCGCTGACCGCCGTACAACTACACGGCAGCGAAGATCAGGCCTATGTCGATGCTCTGCGCAAGGTGCTGCCCGCGCAGGTGCAAATCTGGAAGGCACTGAGCGTTGGCGAATCACTGCCCGCTCGTCGCTATCAACATATTGATAAATACGTTTTTGATAACGGCCAGGGCGGCAGCGGTAAGCGCTTTGACTGGTCGCTGCTAAGCGGACAATCGCTGGATAACGTTTTACTGGCCGGCGGACTCGGTGCAGATAACTGCGTCGACGCGGCTAAAACCGGCTGCGCCGGGCTCGATTTCAATTCTGGCGTAGAGTCACAGCCGGGCATCAAAGATGCACGTCTGCTGGCTTCAGTCTTTCAGACGCTGCGCGCATATTAAGGAAAAGGACATGACAACATTACTCAATCCATATTTTGGTGAATTTGGCGGTATGTATGTGCCACAGATTCTGATGCCTGCGCTGCGCCAACTGGAAGAAGCGTTCGTCAGTGCACAAAAAGACCCTGAGTTTCAGGCCCAGTTTACTGACCTGCTGAAAAACTATGCCGGGCGCCCTACCGCGTTGACCAAATGTCAGAACATCACTAACGGCACCAGGACGACGCTGTATCTCAAGCGTGAAGATCTGCTGCACGGCGGCGCGCACAAAACGAACCAGGTACTGGGACAAGCGTTACTGGCGAAACGCATGGGGAAAACAGAAATCATCGCAGAAACCGGCGCGGGTCAGCACGGGGTGGCGTCTGCCCTTGCCAGCGCCTTGCTGGGCTTAAAGTGCCGCATTTATATGGGTGCGAAAGACGTCGAGCGTCAGTCCCCGAACGTTTTCCGTATGCGTCTGATGGGTGCTGAGGTTATTCCGGTACACAGCGGCTCTGCCACGTTGAAAGATGCCTGTAACGAGGCGTTGCGCGACTGGTCTGGCAGTTACGATACCGCGCACTATATGCTGGGTACGGCGGCTGGTCCGCACCCCTTCCCGACTATTGTGCGTGAGTTCCAGCGCATGATCGGTGAAGAAACCAAGGCGCAGATTCTGGAAAAAGAAGGTCGTCTGCCGGATGCCGTGATCGCCTGCGTGGGTGGCGGCTCGAACGCGATCGGTATGTTCGCCGATTTTATAAATGAAACCAGCGTTGGTCTGATTGGCGTTGAGCCAGGTGGTCACGGGATCGAATCCGGCGAGCACGGCGCACCGTTGAAGCATGGTCGTGTTGGGATTTACTTCGGCATGAAGTCGCCAATGATGCAGACAACTGAAGGGCAAATCGAAGAGTCCTACTCCATTTCTGCGGGACTGGACTTCCCGTCAGTCGGGCCACAGCACGCTTATCTGAACAGTATCGGACGCGCTGACTATGTTTCGATTACTGATGATGAAGCGCTGGAAGCCTTCAAAACGCTGTGTCTGCATGAGGGGATTATCCCGGCGCTGGAGTCTTCCCACGCCCTGGCACATGCGTTGAAAATGATGCGGGAAAACCCGGAGAAAGAACAATTACTGGTGGTCAACCTCTCTGGTCGCGGCGACAAAGACATTTTCACCGTACACGATATTCTGAAAGCGCGAGGGGAAATCTGATGGAACGTTATGAAAACCTGTTTGCACAACTGAAGGACCGCAAAGAAGGCGCTTTTGTCCCTTTCGTGACCCTGGGCGATCCTTCTGTTGAACAGTCACTGAAAATCATTGATACGCTGATCGAAGCGGGTGCCGATGCGCTTGAGCTGGGCATTCCGTTCTCCGATCCGCTGGCCGACGGCCCAACCATTCAGGAAGCGACATTACGTGCGTTCGCGGCAGGCGTCACACCGTCACAATGCTTTGAAATGTTGGCGCTGATTCGGCAAAAACACCCAACCATTCCAATTGGTTTACTGATGTATGCCAACCTGGTGTTCAGTAAAGGTATTGACGAATTTTACGCGCAGTGCGAGAAGGTCGGCGTAGATTCGGTATTAGTCGCCGATGTGCCGGTTGAAGAATCTGCGCCATTCAGAACGGCGGCATTACGCCATAATGTCGCGCCAATTTTCATTTGCCCGCCTAACGCTGACGAGGAACTGCTGCGCCAGATTGCCGCTCATGGCCGCGGTTATACCTATCTATTGTCACGCGCAGGTGTTACAGGCGCCGAAAATCGTGCAGCGTTACCGTTGCATCATCTGGTCGAAAAGCTGAAAGAATTCAATGCCCCGCCTTCTTTGCAGGGCTTTGGTATCTCTGCACCGGACCAGGTGACAGGCGCCATTGAAGCAGGTGCTGCGGGGGCTATTTCCGGATCGGCGATTGTCAAAATCATTGAGAAGAATGTTGCAGCACCAGAGCAAATGCTGGCTGAGCTGAAAGCCTTTGTCAGTGCAATGAAAACCGCGACCCATCAGTAAGCTGAAATAACCGCCAGAGACTTCTGGCGGTTTTACCCGTCCTTTGCCTGCTTCATTTTGTACATGGCGTTATCCGCATTCTGGATTGCCACATCCAGGTCGCCCTTCACCTCTGCGACTCCCCATGACACCGACAGCGGTACGGTGTGGCCATCCACCACAAAAACGTGATTGTTGACCTGACCACTGATACGCTGCGCAATCGCGATAGCATCACTTGTCTGGGAGCGAAACAGCAGGATCATAAATTCATCCCCACCGGTACGAATCACGAGATCGTGACTGGTACGGGTGTTTGACAACATTCTGTTGGCAATAGTTTGCAGCGCACGATCGCCTGCGGCATGCCCCCAGGTGTCGTTGACTGCCTTAAACTTATTGCAATCCAGCAGCACCACAGAACAATGTGATAAGTCCCGACGCTTAATAATGTCGAGAATTCGCCGATTAAAGCAGCCCGTCAGCGAATCAATATAGACCTTGAGGTCGCTTTGATTCAGCCACGACTTCAGCGAGATACTGATCATAATAAAGAAGAACGGTGCCAGCAGTATCACAATTCCGGCGTGCGTATCGCGCACCATAAACCGGCCTAATGCTATCGAATAGTACAGCGCATATTTTTCTGACAACTTCCGCACCATAATGCGCGTTTTACCCGTACATTTGCCAGCTAAACAGAGGCGCTCATTATTGGATAAATTCACCAGAGCCACATTCAGGCCCGGTGGCATTTGATAGTCAAAAGCATTTGCCAGCGCCTCCTGCAACTCCGGCTTTGAATGGTCATAGACCAGATAGGCGACGATTTGATCCGATATCTCTTTCCCGGAAAGGTCATAGATATAGCTCACCACGCTGTAGGCTTTTTCACCGGTAATTTTGTCGGTATAAAAATTCGTTGAGCTGAGCGCTTTATTCTTAATGTTTTTTTGCAGCAGACGGGTATAAAAATCGACTGGCGGATAGAAAAATCCGGTAATGTCCTGTGCCATTTCAGAATCAGAGAACGTAAAATTGCGCGAATCAGAAGGCATAAACCAGTAAAAATAATCCGCATTCTTGGCAATGATGTAACGATGCGCATCAAAACTGCCAGGATTTAACTCATTAACCATGCCGCGAATAAACTCCGCTGCCGTATACATACATATAGCTTTAAGGTTGGCTTCTCGGGCGATAATCGTCCCTGTCGCTGAATGCACCCGCTTTGGGTCGGCATTAATTCCCCATTCACCGGCATTTCGCGGAACAAACTGCGCTGCATTATCACATTGATCGTCATTTTTAATGTGATGGTAGCGCTCACCAATTGCATCGGCGATGAGTTCATTATCGTTAAAGATATCCAGCATACGGGCCTGCAGGCGGTTAATCCCTTCGCTGGCCGTGGCCATACGCTGTTCGTAGATGATAAACAGAAACAATGAGGTAAATATCAGCGTAATCAGCCCCGATACCAGCAGTGCCTGCCTGTTCCTGAGCTTATCTTGCACAATCTTCACGAGTCCACCCTGATAGTTAACGGTGATGCCAAACCGGTTACCCGTTTATGTTGTTGCATAACAGCGCTGAGTATTAAAAATAATATTGATCGTCCTGTGGCCCTGATAATCGATGAAAATAACGTCTCTCCCGTGTACCTAAGTTACAGATTTATACAACAAAAGAACATTTTTGTTAACAAAAATGCAAACTAGTCATCCCCGGCAATCGGATAGCCGGCACGCCGAATCGCTTCCCGACAGTCGCTCACTCCTGCGGCATACCCAGCTTCGATTTCACAAACCGGACTGGCGCTGCAATAAGGTAGTGTGATTTGTGTGGCGATGACCTTTTCCAGGGCTTCCACCCTGCTCATGTAATTCAATAATTCGCGCGCAGCATACACGGCAAACTCTGTCGTATCATCGTCTATGGATGCTTCCATAAGGGAAATTTTTTGTTGTAGTAACTGACGGGTCAATATCATCATCAATACCCTCAAAGCCAGATTGCTTAAAGAGTAGCATTACATCAAAGGGGAGAAAGTCGGGAAGGGAAAAACAGAGGGGAAAAAGCTGGCCGCGAAACGACCAGCCTTTCAGACTGGAATCACTGACTTAAAAACGATAACCCGCAGAGAACATAAACACCCACGGATCAAGGCGTACGCTGTCGCGCTGCTGGACGCCACCCATTTTATAGCTCGCGGTGGTGTCGATATCCATGTACCAGACTGACATGTTAATCAGCCAGTCGCGGTTGATCAGATAGTCCATACCGACTTGTCCAGCTGCACCCCAGGAGTCTTTCAGGCTCAGATCGGATAAACCCGCCTCTTTCCCGTTGTTGTTAAAACCTTCATCGAAGAAAGTCGTGTAGTTCACACCCACGCCAACGTAAGGACGCAGTTTGCTGCTGGAGTCGCCAAAGTACCACTGCGCCATTAACGTCGGCGGTAAATGATGAACGGTGGCAATATCACCGGTTGCCCCGGTGCCGATCTTATGGCGGAACGGTGTGGCTGCCAGTAATTCAACGCCAATATTGTCGGTTGCCATATACGTGAATGTCAGGCCCAGCTGCGTATTGTTGCTGACATCAAAGCCACCCAGGCTTCCCAGCGTACCACCCGCGCCTTCCGTCGGTCTGACGGTTGCCGAACCTGCACGAATAAAGAACTCTCCGGCCTCATGCGCAAATGCGTTCCCAGAGAGAAGAGTTGTTAAAGCCAATGCTGCAACTGTTAATTTTTTCATGTCCGCTCCATCGTTATGGTTATAAAAGCGGAACGAATATACCCACAATGGAGTAATAAGTGATCTAACTTAGATCACATTGAGTTTGATAATTTAAC
Source organism: Citrobacter sp. HN-141 (assembly GCF_033341895.1). Lineage (NCBI taxonomy): Bacteria > Pseudomonadati > Pseudomonadota > Gammaproteobacteria > Enterobacterales > Enterobacteriaceae > Citrobacter > Citrobacter sp. HN-141. Next base: position 20,070 of record NZ_JAWPBF010000016.1, read on the forward strand.
ATTTATTGATCCAGATTAAGTTAGAACTTGCATTCAAAATCCTGGTTAAATTAATTCAGATCAATTTTGATATATTTTCACTATGCAAGTACCTTTGACTCCGACACGAAATGTTGGTTATTTGAACGTGATGTACAGAGAACAAACAACAATGTTGCAAGTTGCTGAAGTCCTGGCCAAAAATTACCGGAGCTTTACAAAGATATGCTTTTCCATACATCGCACGATGCTGCCACTGTAGAGTTATCCAGGGTACAATTGCGCGCAAATGAACACCTGCAAAACTCAAGGAGAGTGCATGTCTATCACGGCGAAATCCGTTTACCGTGACACGGGAAACTTTTTCCGTAATCAATTTATTACCATCTTGCTGGTATCGTTATTGTGCGCGTTTATCACAGTGGTGCTAGGGCATGCCTTTTCTCCCAGCGACGCGCAAATCGCGCAACTGAGCGAAGGGGATCAGCTAACCAGCAGTGTGGGCCTGTTCGATCTGGTGCAGAATATGACGCCGGAGCAGCAGCAAATTTTGCTCCGCGCTTCTGCAGCATCGACGTTTTCAGGGCTGATTGGTAATGCCATCCTTGCAGGAGGCATCATCCTGATGATTCAACTGATTTCGGCGGGTCATCGGGTTAGCGCATTACGCGCCATTGGCGCCAGCGCGCCGGTATTACCTAAATTGTTTATTCTGATTTTTCTGACTACCCTGCTGGTACAGGTCGGTATTATGCTGGTTGTCGTGCCTGGTATTCTGCTGGCTATCTTGCTGGCCCTCGCGCCGGTGATGGTCGTGCAGGATAAAATGGGCGTCTTTGCCGCTATGCGCAACAGTATGCGTCTGGCGTGGTCTAATATGCGACTGGTAGCGCCGGCAGTGATCGGTTGGCTACTGGCAAAAACGCTGCTGTTGCTTTTTGCGCCAAGTTTTGCAGTACTAACGCCAAACGTAGGCGCGGTATTGGCGAATACGCTGAGCAATATGATCTCTGCTGTGCTGCTGATCTATTTGTTCCGCCTGTATATGCTGATTCGTCAATAAACCCTGAACGCATCCCGGGCGTGTTACCCGATGCTTTTTGATTACGGACTCGAAGAATGAAGCAGTTTCTTGATTTTTTACCGCTGGTTGTCTTTTTTGCTTTTTATAAGCTCTATGACATCTACGCGGCAACCTCGGCGCTTATTGTCGCAACGGCTGTGGTACTGATTTACAGTTGGGTTCGCTATCGCAAGGTCGAGAAGATGGCGTTAATCACCTTTGTTCTGGTTGCCGTCTTCGGTGGCCTGACGATTTTCTTCCACAACGATGAATTCATTAAGTGGAAGGTTACGGTGATTTACGGACTGTTTGCCGGTGCACTGCTGGTTAGCCAGTGGGTGATGAAAAAGCCGTTGATTCAGCGCATGTTAGGAAAAGAGCTGACGCTGCCGCAGCCGGTATGGTCGAAGCTGAATCTGGCCTGGGCCGTCTTCTTCATCCTGTGTGGACTGGCCAATATCTATATTGCGTTTTGGCTGCCGCAGAACATTTGGGTCAACTTCAAAGTGTTCGGATTAACCGCCCTGACCTTATTCTTCACGTTGCTGAGCGGCGTCTACATCTACCGCCATCTGCCGCAGGAAGATAAATCGTAATATGTGTTCGCCAGATCTGCGGATCTGGCGAATTTTTATCCACCTGCGTTCTTCGTGGCAGACAAGCTCGCTTACTTCCCACCGCGTACTGCATCCCCCCTGTTCTCCGCCCGTAAATTCTAGTAGCATCCCGCCTGTAATCTTTCTCTACAGTCGGTTCTACAATGACAACAACGAATAACACCCCCCAGGGTGAACTGGTTTTACGCACTCTGGCCATGCCTGCCGATACCAATGCAAACGGTGATATTTTTGGCGGCTGGCTGATGTCACAGATGGATATTGGTGGCGCTATTCAGGCCAAAGAGATCGCACACGGTCGTGTGGTGACGGTGCGAGTTGAAGGAATGAGCTTTTTGCGCCCGGTTGCCGTGGGTGATGTGGTCTGTTGCTACGCACGCTGCGTAAAACGCGGGACGACGTCAATCAGCATTAATATTGAAGTCTGGGTGAAGAAAGTCGCTTCGGAACCCATCGGCCAGCGTTACAAAGCCACTGAAGCCCTGTTTATCTACGTCGCTGTTGATAAAGATGGAAAACCCCGTCCGATACCAACACAGGTCTGATAACCACGTTGACACCGTTATCAAACCTGCTTGCCGGAGAAGGCCTGACGCCAACTCCGGCACGTCAGTTACTCAATCTGCGCCGTACCGTTCAGACGGAAAACGATATTAACCACCAGGCCAGATCCCGGTTTGCCCGCCTCATAACGCCATCTGCGCATCGCATTTTTCACTTCACGCTCAAACATATTGGCAGGCTGTGCGGAAAGTACTTCAACATTCTCCACACGGCCATCTGATGTCACATCAAACTTGACCTTCACCCGACCTTCAATGCGCAGAGCCTGCGCGCGCGCCGGATACTGTGGCTGATTACGACTTAAAGCACGTGGCCCAGACGGTGCGCTAACCGCAGGTTTACTGGTTGCCGGCGCGTTACTGGTCGTTGCCGGACGAGCCGGCGCCGTGTTCTCAAACGGCGATGCTGGACGCGACTCAACCGGTTTCACGTCTCGTTTGGGCTGCTCTTCAACCTTTTTCATCGGTTTCGGCTTCGGTTTTGGCTTAGGTTTCGGTTTCTCAATCACCACCGGCGCCTCTTTTGGCGGTTCCGGTATAGGTTCAGGTTCCGGTTCAGGCTCAACGACAGGCTCCGGCGGTGGTTGAACTGCCTGAGGTGGCTCAAGATCAGCAGGTGCGACCATCGTGATAGAGATCGGCTGCGCGGGTGCAGGCAGTTCAATAACCTGATGTACCGAGGTATACAGCAGACCCGCCACTACAGCGCCGTGAATGCCGACGGAAAGTAACGTCGGCCAGGGAAAGCGACGAGGTAAATCAAGGGTCATTGCAGTCATAATCGTTTCAGTTATAAAACCAGGCCTCGATTTTAAATGCAAATAGCAATCATATTCAATAAGCCCATGACAGTAAGCCGCATTTAAAACGCAATTTCATGTAAAAAAACCATTATCTTAATATGGCCTTAACAAAGCTATTATCTTTACGTTGCAGTTACCAGGGCTTTCCAATAACGTAAACGCGACTTTATACCGATCAAGGAGCTCTACCCGTGCTGTATGTTATTTATGCTCAAGATATCGCAGATTCTCTCGAAAAACGTCTTTCCGTGCGCCCTGCTCACCTGGCCCGTCTGCAACTCCTCCATGATGAAGGTCGTCTACTGACCGCAGGTCCCATGCCCGCGGTCGACAGTAACGATCCGGGTGCGGCGGGATTTACCGGCTCGACGGTGATTGCGGAATTTGAATCTTTAGAAGCAGCGCAGGCGTGGGCAGATGCCGACCCGTATGTGGCTGCAGGCGTTTATGCGCAGGTTTCGGTCAAACCGTACAAAAAGGTTTTTTAAATTTAAGGTATACCTTTACTATTCAAAGCATTAGAAATAAAAACTCATCCACTTATCAAATTGAGGGCGCATTTGCTTAAGCGTCCTCTCTTTTATCTACCGCCTATACTTTCAGTCTGACATTTGGCTGGAAAATTCTCTGTGTAGACGCTTTGCACAATCAATGACACAAGAGCACTATCTCGCCCTGCTCGCTGTGTAGATATCCCTGCAAAACGATCCATCTACTTTTAGAAAGACTCGAACACTGACCTTATCTGTACTGGCCACACAGCATCATAGGTATCGGGGGACTGAGGTTCAAATCCTCTCGCGCCAACCAAAAATCTCTCTAAACACCAGCCTGCTGCGTCTGGTGTTTTATGTCTTTTTTCTGAACGAGAAACAATCAGGGATAAAATCCCGACACAAAGCATCGACTTCACCATACACTTCAGCTATTCACGCATGACGATGAGTTTTGTACTGACTACTGTGAGGGCCGAGACTCTTCAACTATCCTGATGCTGTGGTGCTCTCTGCTACCTGGTTGAACCGGCTGAAGTTGAAAGTTTTGGTGGCAATAACCTGCCTGTGCAATGTGTTATCATTACGTAAAACATCGTTTTCACTCTGAAACAGAGCAATTTCAGATCGGCTGTTTGCCAGTAAAACACATAGCGCCGCGACCATAATCACTGCGCAAAGCTAGCATATTGAATGCAATGTAGTTTGATATCAGGCAGTGTAATCATACCGTTACGACAAAAACGCTTAGTGCTGCGGTATTCGATGAAATATACATATCAGGTACCTGGTACACGTAATAAAGAGAACTTATATGCGTTTTTTAAAAAGCACAGCTTGGCCATTCATAGCAATAATTGTGGTCTGCCTATCCTGGGCGTTTGTCAATGGGGATAAAGTCCTGGAAAATGTAAGGTCATTGCAATCCTATCTCGGCGGTTCTACAGCAGTAGAGGGAAAGTGGGATAACTCAACTAAAAATGATGTCAATCCTCCTACGTGGCTTACAAAACAAGCGGAATATTCCCAAGTTTGTATCACCATTAAAAACTCAGTCATTGATGGAGCAATAACCTCGGGAAAACTCTCCAACAAAATGCCTTTTGATTACGTATTCCTCTCAGGTGAGGAAAGAGGTCTGCGCGACACACTTGATGCTTTTGCGTTCGATAAGGTCTCCGGCAAAAAAATATACTTTGGCTCTTTTACTATCTACAAAAAAGGTGACTTTTTGATTGTTGAAGCTGATGAAACAGCACAAAAATTCTTCCCAAAACGATCTATGCTGCTTAAAAAATCAAACACCGCATTTCCTGTATTAGGAGCGCAAGACCAACCGCAAACAAAAGAAAGAATGTCGAACAACCACTAAGTTGATTTAATAAACAAAATCATATAGATAAGAATTAATATAAGGAGAAGATTAATACACCGTTTCGGCAAAGCGTCTCTTCTTTACCTACGCGAGTAACCAGCCTAAAACAGCCGACTGCCAAAGATAGGCCGTGTCCATTTGTTGGGGTCAGTCTGACTATGCGGAATTCTTCGAAGGAAGCCTAATGACAATACAAAAAGTATTTTAAGAAACAGAACGGACAGGAATACATTGGGCACCGCCAGCGGTGCCCTTTTTGGATCAAATGCTGTAGATCGCAAACAGCAACGAATTTCGTTGATGATTGAGAATGCATTTTCTGATGGAGTGGATACGCATGTTACGGCGCGATTGCCCTTCAAGCCAACGTGCTTTACGGCGGCTAGCCTGACGCAGCATTCGCCAGCGTCCCACTTCCGTTCTACTACGCTTCATGTTAACTACTCTTCCAGTCACAGAGCGGGCATTATACCCCCAGACCGAATGCAGACCAGTGGTTTTCCCGTGTTTTTATTTGCCAGATGACTCCTGATGCGTAAACTCTTAACAATACGCTTTCAAAAGGATTTTTAAATTTATGACAACCTTCTACACCGTGGTGAGTTGGCTGGTCATTCTGGGTTACTGGGTACTCATTGCTGGCGTAACGTTACGCATTCTGATGAAACGACGCGCAGTACCCTCCGCAATGGCCTGGCTTTTGATCATCTATATACTGCCATTGGTAGGGATCATTGCTTATCTGTCCTTTGGTGAACTTCACCTGGGCAAACGCCGCGCCGAGCGTGCCAGAGCGATGTGGCCATCAACAGCTAAATGGCTGAACGATCTCAAAGCCTGCAAACATATTTTCGCGCAAGAAAACAGCAGCGTTGCCTCCTCATTATTTAAGTTATGCGAGCGTCGCCAGGGCATTGCCGGCGTTAAAGGCAATCAGCTACAGCTACTTACCAGCTCTGACGACGTGATGCAGGCGTTAATCCGCGATATTCAGTTGGCGCGTCATAACATTGAGATGGTGTTCTACATCTGGCAACCTGGCGGTATGGCCGATCAGGTCGCGGAATCATTAATGGCCGCAGCCAGACGGGGGATTCACTGTCGTTTGATGCTGGACTCCGCCGGCAGCGTGGCATTCTTCCGCAGTCCGTGGGCGGCGATGATGCGCAACGCGGGTATCGAGGTGGTCGAAGCGCTGAAGGTTAACCTGATGCGTGTATTTTTACGTCGTATGGACCTGCGCCAGCATCGTAAAATGATCATGATCGACAACTACATCGCCTACACCGGTAGCATGAATATGGTCGATCCGCGGTTCTTTAAACAGGATGCCGGTGTCGGACAATGGGTTGACCTGATGGCGAGAATGGAAGGCCCGGTGGCCACTGCCATGGGGATCGTCTACTCCTGCGACTGGGAAATTGAAACCGGTAAACGCATTTTACCGCCACCTCCCGATGTCAACATCATGCCGTTTGAGCAGGCCAGCGGGCACACCATTCACACTATTGCCTCTGGTCCTGGCTTCCCTGAAGACTTAATCCATCAGGCCTTATTGACCGCCGCATATTCTGCTCGTGAATATTTGATCATGACCACCCCCTACTTCGTCCCCAGTGACGATCTGCTGCACGCCATCTGTACAGCGGCGCAGCGCGGTGTAGATGTCAGCATCATTCTTCCACGCAAGAATGACTCAATGCTGGTTGGCTGGGCAAGCCGGGCTTTTTTCACCGAGTTGCTGGCGGCAGGCGTGAAAATCTACCAGTTCGAAGGTGGGTTGTTACATACCAAAAGCGTGCTGGTCGATGGTGAACTGAGTCTGGTCGGTACCGTAAACCTGGATATGCGCAGCCTGTGGCTGAATTTTGAGATAACACTGGTTATTGACGATGCTGGATTCGGCGGTGACCTCGCCGCGGTACAGGATGATTATATTTCGCGTTCCCGCCTGCTAGATGCTCGTTTGTGGGTAAAACGACCACTCTGGCAGCGTATCGCTGAGCGACTGTTTTACTTCTTTAGCCCGTTGCTGTAAAACGTGCCCATCAGACAGTAAACAGGTAGTCATTATGGATATGGATTTGAACAACCGCCTGACCGAAGACGAAACGCTCGAGCAGGCTTATGACATTTTTCTCGAACTGGCGGCGGACAATCTCGACCCGGCCGACATCCTTCTGTTCAATTTGCAGTTTGAAGAGCGTGGCGGAGCAGAGTTATTCGACCCTGCGGATGACTGGCAGGAGCACGTTGATTTTGACCTGAATCCTGACTTCTTCGCCGAAGTGGTGATTGGTCTGGCAGACTCAGAAGACGGCGAGATTAACGATATTTTTGCACGTGTTCTGTTGTGTCGCGAAAAAGATCACAAACTCTGCCACATTCTCTGGCGCGAATAATGAAAACAAAAAGCTGCTCTCGCAGCTTTTTTTATTTCTAGTCAGGCAATTTACTTCCGCAGCGATTACAAAATTGCGCGCTGTACTCATGCTGGCTTTGTTGGCACTGTGGACATTTGCGCTGATTTTGCCGGTGCTGAAACGCACTACTCATGTGTGTTGTTATCAATCCAGTCGGGATTGCAATAACCGAATAACCAATCAGGATCAGCACTGACGCCACCATGCGGCCAAGCGGTGTATGCGGGGTAATATCACCATAGCCAACCGTTGTCACCGTAACGATTGCCCAATATACCGACGCATTCAGCGTAGTAAAACCATATTTCGGGCCTTCAATCAGGTACATCAGTGCGCCAAAGACAATCATCAGAATGGCAATAAACGAGTAAAACAGCATCAACTGATGACGGGCACTTTTAATTGCGCTCCAGAACACACGCAGCGACGGCATAAATCGCAGCAGTTTGAGTATCCGCAGTACACGCAGCACGCGCATCGCTCGCCAGGCGAAAACATAACTGAGACTAATTTCCGGCCATAGCCACATCACATACAGTGGCAGAATCGTCGCGAGATCGATAATTCCCCAAAAGCTAAACACATATTTTGCAGGATTGGCCCAGCAGCACAATCTGAGCAGATATTCGAGGGTAAAGACCAGCGTAATAAAGACTTCCAGCCAGACAAAAATATGCCATTCATCATAGGTTAAATGGTATTGCGTCCCGACCCCAGACTCAATGAAGATAACAATCACGCTCAGCAATGCGAACAGTGCACACATGCCTTCAAAACGGCGCCCCGAACGGGTGTCTAAATCAAATAATGTACGATAGAGAGTACGGCGAACAGAAGAGACTAAGCCTGACACATTTACCTCACCAAAAAGAAGGGCTGACAGTGTGTCAGCCCTCTCGATTATAGCGGGTCTACTTTTAAGCAGGAAACCGCGTGTCGGAAACTCCCTTCAAGTACAGGACGCGTTTTCGCGCATTCTGGTCCGGCGATCGGACAACGCGTGCGGAACACACACCCCGAAGGCGGATTAATCGGGGAGGGTAACTCACCTTCCAGCAGTTGGATAACCTTGTTCCTCTCCATATCAGGATCGGGAATTGGCACCGCTGACATTAGCGCTTTGGTATAGGGATGCAGCGGATTATGGTACACCTCGTCATAGGTCCCCAACTCCACCGCATGTCCGAGATACATCACCAGCACGCGATCGGAAATATGCTTAACCACGGCCAGGTCATGGGCAATGAAGATTAATGATAAGCCCATCTCACGCTGTAATTGCTGCAACAGGTTAACGACCTGCGCCTGAATCGACACATCCAGCGCGGATACGGGCTCATCACAAATGATCAGTTTCGGTTCAAGGATCAACGCGCGGGCAATACCAATACGCTGGCATTGCCCACCGGAAAACTCATGCGGATAGCGGTTAATCAGGTTAGGCAGTAACCCCACTTTCATCATCATCGCCTTTACGCGGTCACGAACTTCCTGCCCAGGCAGATTCGGGTGATAAGTCCGCAGCGGTTCAGCAATGATTTCACCGATGGTCATACGCGGGTTTAACGATGCCAGCGGGTCCTGGAAAATCATCTGGATGTCACTGCGCACCGCCCGCCACTCATCGGGTTTCATGCCAAGCAAATCTTTGCCGAGCCAGGCAACTTTACCATCGGTCGCTTTTACCAGACCGATAATCGCACGCGCAAACGTCGATTTCCCGCAACCGGATTCCCCCACCACGCCTAATGTTTCGCCCTCATACAGACGCAGGGTCACGCCATCAACGGCTTTCAGCGTTTTCGACGGTTGCCAGAACCACTGTTTACCATCTTTGATATCGAAATGGACTTTCAGATCGGCAATTTCGAGGAGTACTTTTCGTTGTTCGGTTACCGCATTCATACCAGTTCCTCCACCGGTTTAAAGCAGGCGCGCAGACGGCCCGGACTAAACTCTTCCAGTGGCGGAGCACTGTTACAGATTTCCATGGCATGCGGGCAACGGGGCTGGAACGGGCAGCCTTTCGGTAAACGCAACAGGTTCGGCGGATTACCCGGGATAGTCAGCATTTCTTCCCCTTCGGCATCCAGACGCGGGACGGCATTAAGCAGGCCAATCGAATACGGGTGAACCGGCTTATAAAAGACATCACGCGCACTACCATATTCCATCGTGCGTCCGGCATACATTACCAGCACCTTGTCGCAAATACCGGCAACAACCCCGAGGTCGTGGGTAATCATGATAATTGCGGTATTGAATTCACTTTTCAGCTCATTCAGCAGCGTCATGATTTGCGCCTGAACCGTGACATCCAGCGCCGTAGTGGGTTCATCGGCAATCAGTAACTTTGGCCTGCACAGTAGCGCCATGGCGATCATCACACGTTGACGCATACCGCCGGAGAATTCATGCGGGTACATTTTCATTCGCTTACGCGCTTCCGGCATTTTCACCGCATCCAGCATTCTGACTGACTCTTCAAAGGCTTCTGCTTTGCTCATACCTTTGTGTAGCATCAGCACTTCCATTAACTGTTCGCCGACCCGCATATACGGATTCAGAGAGGTCATGGGGTCCTGGAAGATCATCGAGATTTGCTCGGCGCGCAGTTTGTTCAGCTCACGCTCCGGTAAGTTCAGGATCTCACGACCGTTGAATGTAGCAGAACCGCCAATACGGCCATTTGCGGCCAGCAGGCCCATCAAGGCAAATGCAGTCTGCGACTTACCTGAACCAGACTCACCAACAATACCCAGCGTTTCACCGGCACGTAGTGAAAAGTTTAAATCGTTTACTGCAGTAACATCACCATCTGGGGTGGCAAACGTCACACGCAGATCGGTCACGTTAAGCAGTGCGTTAGCCTGTTGTTGCGCGAGCGGCGCGGTTGAGGTCTCAATTACGCTCATGGCGGCACTCCTTAACGGTCTTTCGGGTCGAGGGCATCACGCAAGCCATCGCCAATAAAGTTAAAACAGAATAGCGTCACCACCAGGAACCCTGCCGGGAACAGCAGTAACCATGGCGATACTTCCATCGAGTTGGCACCATCGCTGAGCAGTGCGCCCCAGCTACTTAGCGGCTCTTGTGTGCCAAGTCCCAGGAAGCTCAGGAAAGATTCAAACAGGATCATGCTGGGCACCAGCAATGAGGCGTAGACCACCACCACACCCAATACGTTTGGCACAATGTGGCGCACAACAATACGCACGGTAGACACCCCACCGACCTGGGCTGCTTCAATAAACTCTTTGCGCTTCAGGCTCAGCGTTTGTCCACGCACGATACGCGCCATATCCAGCCAGGAGACCATCCCGATCGCGACAAAAATCAGCAGGATATTTTGACCAAAGAAGGTGACCAGAAGGATCACGAAGAACATGAACGGGAAGGAGTTGAGGATTTCCAGCAGACGCATCATCACCGAGTCGATTTTTCCGCCGAGGTAGCCCGACAGAGAACCATACAGTGTACCCACAACCACCGCGACCAACGCCGCAGCAATGCCGACCATCAGCGAGATGCGCCCGCCAATCGCCACGCGCACCAACAGGTCGCGTCCCGACGAGTCAGTACCGAAATAGTGGCCTGATTCCGTATCCGGCGCGCTGGACATCATGCCCCAGTCGGTATCGAAGTAGGTAAACTGCGACAACATTGGCGCCAGGGTCACAAACAGCGCAATAATCACCAAAACCACGAGGCTGGCTACTGCCGCCCGGTTATGCATAAAGCGTCGACGCGCGTCCTGCCACAGGCTACGGCCTTCGACCTCCAGCTTCTCACTGAAATTTTCCAGCGCTTCGCTGTTTTTCTTACTTAACATCATAGCGAGCTCCAGTATCAGTAACGGATTTTCGGGTCGATTACGGCGTACAGCACATCGACAATCGCGTTAAACACGATGGTCAGCGCACCGACCAGAATAGTCAGGCTCAGTACCAGCGAGTAATCGCGGTTTAATGCGCCATTGACGAACAACTGGCCAATGCCCGGCAAACCATAGATGGTTTCAATAACCATCGAACCGGTAATGATGCCGACAAACGCGGGGCCCATATAGGACAACACCGGCAACAGCGCAGGTTTTAACGCATGGCGGAAAATAATCCGTCGCATCGGCAGCCCTTTAGCGCGCGCGGTACGAATAAAGTTAGAGTGCAGTACTTCAATCATCGAGCCGCGGGTAATACGCGCAATACTGGCAATATAGGCCAGGGATAACGCCACCATGGGCAGGATCATAAATTTCAGCGCCCCGCCGTTCCAGCCCCCGCCGGGTAGCCATTTCAAGGTTATGGCAAATATCATGACCAATAAGGGAGCGACCACGAAACTGGGGATAACTACCCCGGTCATTGCCACCCCCATCACCGTGTAGTCCCAACGTGTATTTTGCTTCAGCGCGGCTATCACTCCGGCGCTAACGCCGACGAGTACCGCCAGAATAAAGGCTGCCGCACCCAACTTCGCAGAAACCGGAAAGCTTGACGCGACCAGGTCATTAACGGTGTAGTCTTTATATTTAAAGGATGGCCCAAAATCACCGTGCGCCAGCTGTTTCAGATAGCTGAAATACTGCGTCGAGATAGGATCGTTAAGATGATATTTCGCTTCAATATTCGCCAGCACCTCTGGCGGTAACGCGCGTTCCCCGGTGAATGGGCTCCCCGGCGCCAGACGCATCATAAAGAATGAAATCGTAATAAGAATAAATAGCGTCGGAATCGCTTCCAGACAGCGGCGTAATATGAATTTTAACATTGCCCGTACCTTCTGGCGTGTGCCTTTATACCCGTCATACTTCAAGCTGCAGGTGCGTTGGCTTTACTCGCTCACGCCAGTCACTTACTTAAGTAAGCTCCTGGCGATTCGCTGCGTTGCCGCCTTCCTGCAACGTGAATTATTTAGGGTATACCTCTCTTTGTCTAAGGAGGTATTTAAAGTTCGAAGAAAAAGACACTGTGGGGCAAAAATGATTGCCCCACGTCTTGCCATTAATGCTTGATAATATACAAGTCTTTAACGTGGATATTATCCATCGGGTCTTTACCGGAGTATCCGCCTACCCAAGGTTTCACCAGGCGGGCGTTAACGTAGTAGAACACCGGTACAATCGCAGAGTCTTTATCCAGCAGCTGTTCTGCTTGCGAATACAGTTCACTGCGCTGAGCGTCATCAGTTGCTTTCAGGGTATCAGCAATCAACTTGTCAAATGCAGGGCTCTTATAGTGGACGGTGTTGTTGGAGCTGTCAGACAGCACCATATTCAGGAAAGACGTTGGTTCGTTATAATCCGCACACCAGCCTGCGCGTGAAACATCATAGTTGCCCTGATGACGCGTATCGAGGAACGTCTTCCACTCCTGATTTTCCAGCTTCACATTCGCACCCAGATTTTTCTTCCAGATGGATGCAGCAGCGATAGCCAGCTTTTTATGCAGATCGGATGTGTTATACAGCAGATCAAAGGTCAACGGTTTATCCGCGGTAAAACCAGCTTCGGCCAGCAGTTTTTTCGCTTCTTCGTTACGTTTTTCCTGTGACCACTTGAACCACTCTGGCTCAACCAGTTTAGCGCCATCGGTATATGGCGGGGTAAAGCTATAGGCAGGCAGATCGCCCTGGTTTTTCACTTTGTTGACGATAATGTCACGATCCAGCGCCAGCTTCAGGGCGGTACGAACACGAACATCGTTGAACGGTGCTTTTTGGTTGTTAATTTCGTAATAATAGGTGCACAGATAAGGATCAACGTGGACTTCGTTCGGGATCTCTTTTTTCAGTTTCTGGAATAACTCAATCGGCATGTTGTTATAGGTCATGTCGATTTCACCGCTGCGATAACGGTTCACGTCAGTCACTTCAGAAGAAATTGGCAGGTATGTGACCTGGTTAATAATGGTTTTCGCGTTGTCCCAGTATTGGGTATTACGCTCAAGTACAATACGCTCGTTGACAACCCAGTCTTTCAGTTTATAAGAGCCGTTAGAAACGATGTTAGCCGGCTGGGTCCATTTTTCACCGAATTTTTCCACCACGGCTTTAGGCACAGGGGAAAGAGAGGAGTGCACAAGGAGTTTGTAGAAATAAGGAACAGGTTCGCTCAGAGTGACTTCAAAGGTATGGTCGTCAATCGCTTTTACACCGAGATCGGTAACTGGCTTCTTACCGGCGATGATGTCATCAATATTGACAATATGCCCGTATTGTAAATAGCTGGCGTACGGTGAAGCGGTATTGGGGTTCGCCAGACGTTGCCAGCTATAGACGAAATCTTGTGCGGTAACGGGCGTGCCATCAGACCATTTGGCATCTTTACGCAGATGGAATGTCCAGACTTTAAAATCTTTATTTTCCCATTTATCAGCCACGCCCGGCGATGGTTTGCCATCAACGTCACTGATTAATAAACCTTCAAATAAATCACGGCTAATGTTGGATTCCGGTACACCTTCGATTTTATGCGGATCGAGTGACTGAACTTCCGAACCATTATTACGCACCAGAGTCTGCTTCTCTGCCAACTGTACGCCTGCTGGTACCACTGCTGCTGTAGCAACATTTCCAGCGATTAGCGCAGTTAGGATCCCCGCAGCTACTAAACTTTTTTTAGTGATGTTAGTCATTGTGTTTGTACTCCCTCATTATTATGGCTGGTTTTATAACCAGACTGTTAATCCTGTCAGGATCCCTGTACGGCACCGGAGATTTTCTGCCGTCAGGTGTTTTTTTGTTTACTGCTCGCTATCACCGACTTTATTTATTCTGGCGATTCGTTTGATCGCCTTGCGTCGATTATCTACGTACCTCCCCTGCCGGAAGCACGCTATTACCTTGTTGAGAGAAACTAACTGAAAATGATTCTCATCAACGTGAAATCTTCTGCCAAATACCTGGCCGGAAAGTATCAAATGCGTTTCTTCACCGCCAATACATTTTACAGATTTGTTAACCAATTCTCTTTTATTGAAAAAAAACCGCACAACAAAAGCAGAAAAAAAGCGATTTTTTAACAAAAATATTAATTAATTCAATACATTGCGTGAGACGCACGGCTCATCACCCTGTTCGACATCGAAGAGACGTCATAATGCACATAAATTTAACAATTGGTTATTAATTAGCACATTCATCTAAATTAGGTGCTGAAATAACTAATAACATTTCGATAATCCTTCAGCAAGCCCAAGAGTATGATGTTAATAAAATAACAATGCTGCCCTGGTTCATCTGTTCTGCTGAAAAGACAATTGTCTTTAAAATCAATACATAAAAATGCAGCTGGCTATCAGCATTTTTTATTATTGCTATGGCGCATTTCAACTTTAGTGAGAAGTTTTACTGATAATGGAGGGAAACGGAGCCAGAGAGCAGCTCCGTTTATATTGATTGGGTGGATTCAGGCAAGTAAACCCGGGAAAATGGATTTGATTCCGGTCACAATGAACTCAATGCCCAACGCCATGAGTAACAACCCCATAATACGTGTGATGACGTTGATGCCGGTTTGTCCCAACAGGCGAACCAGCCACGGCGCCATTCGAAACAATCCCCAACAGCACAGCGCAAACAGCGCAATTGCCACGAAAAAACCAAACAGATTAATGGCACTATGATAACGCGTGCCCCAGACGATGGTCGAGCTTATCGCCCCCGGCCCCGCCATTAACGGCAGCGCTAACGGGACTACGCCAATACTTTCGCGTATTGCCGTCTCCGACTTTTCCTGCTTGTTTTGCTTATCTTCCCCCAGTTTTCCGCTGATCATCGACATCGCGATAGTGACGACCAGGATACCACCGGCAATCCTGAACGAATCAATTGAGATACCAAACAATTGCAGAATTCCATCCCCCAGAAACAGAGAGGTCCACAGAATGATAGCAACCGATAGGTTTGCCGTAAGGTTGGTTTTATTACGTGCGGCAGCGGTCTGGTAGCTGGTCATGCTGATAAAGACAGGGATGATCCCTACCGGGTTGACCAAGGCAAATAACCCAATGAAAAATTTAAAATAGACAGGAAAATCGAATAGCGTATGGATCACGGTTAGCTCCGAAGCGTTAGCCGGATAAAATGAGTCATAAAAATTGATGAAATCCGCGCTGAAGATACGCCTTTTGTCAGCATACTTCACCTGCTATCTGCGTATATCTACGTAAATACGCTACCATTACTCGGTGTTATTAATATGTATTAAATATGCTAATGTTAACCTCATTCATTACATCAATTTTTTAACACTTACCAAGAAACGCTAAAAGGGCCTGCTGAAAGGTGTCAGCTTCGCGGAAACTTGATCCAGATCACGCAATTACTACTCAGAAGTGAGTAATCTTGCTTACGCCACCTGGAGGTAACGCGTTAGAGTTAAATGACGCTAACGCATAAGCTCTTTTAGTAAATCAAAGTAAAGTGGACGTTAATTAACCGTTTGATTTTCAAAACGTTATACAATTTTTCGTCAGTCTGTCTATACTCTCGTATCGAGCAGATGATTTACTAAAAAAGTTTAACATTATCAGGAGAGCATTATGGCTGTTACTAATGTCGCTGAACTTAACGCACTTGTAGAGCGCGTAAAAAAAGCCCAGCGTGAATATGCCAGTTTCACTCAAGAACAGGTTGACAAAATCTTCCGCGCCGCCGCTCTGGCAGCCGCAGACGCTCGAATCCCTCTCGCGAAAATGGCCGTTGCCGAATCCGGCATGGGCATCGTCGAAGACAAAGTGATCAAAAACCACTTTGCTTCCGAATACATTTACAACGCTTATAAAGATGAAAAGACCTGTGGTGTTCTGTCTGAAGACGACACTTTCGGCACTATCACCATCGCTGAACCGATTGGTATCATCTGCGGTATCGTTCCAACCACTAACCCGACATCTACCGCTATCTTCAAATCGCTGATCAGCCTGAAGACGCGTAACGCAATCATCTTCTCTCCACATCCGCGTGCTAAAGATGCCACTAACAAAGCGGCTGACATCGTTCTGCAGGCTGCTATCGCTGCGGGTGCACCGAAAGATCTGATCGGCTGGATCGATCAACCTTCCGTTGAACTGTCTAATGCTCTGATGCATCACCCGGACATCAACCTGATCCTTGCGACCGGCGGTCCAGGCATGGTTAAAGCAGCATACAGCTCCGGTAAACCAGCAATCGGCGTAGGCGCAGGTAACACCCCTGTGGTTATCGACGAAACTGCGGATATTAAGCGTGCTGTTGCTTCTGTGCTGATGTCTAAAACCTTCGATAACGGCGTAATCTGTGCTTCTGAACAGTCCGTTGTGGTTGTTGACTCTGTATACGATGCAGTTCGTGAACGTTTCGCTAGTCACGGCGGCTACATGCTGCAGGGTAAAGAGCTGAAAGCTGTTCAGGACGTTATCCTGAAAAATGGCGCACTGAACGCCGCTATCGTTGGTCAGCCGGCCTATAAAATTGCTGAACTGGCAGGCTTCTCGGTTCCGGAAACAACTAAGATCCTGATCGGTGAAGTGAAAGTTGTTGATGAAAGCGAGCCGTTTGCTCACGAAAAACTGTCCCCGACGCTGGCGATGTACCGTGCGAAAGATTTCGAAGATGCGGTAGACAAAGCAGAGAAACTGGTTGCGATGGGTGGTATCGGCCACACTTCTTGCCTGTACACTGACCAGGACAACCAACCAGAACGCGTTGCTTACTTCGGTCAGATGATGAAAACCGCGCGTATCCTGATTAACACCCCGGCTTCACAGGGTGGTATCGGCGACCTGTACAACTTCAAACTCGCACCTTCCCTGACTCTGGGTTGTGGTTCCTGGGGTGGTAACTCCATCTCTGAAAACGTTGGTCCTAAGCACCTGATCAACAAGAAAACCGTTGCTAAGCGAGCTGAAAACATGTTGTGGCACAAACTTCCGAAATCTATCTACTTCCGTCGTGGCTCACTGCCAATCGCGCTGGATGAAGTGATTACCGATGGTCACAAACGTGCTCTGATCGTGACCGACCGCTTCCTGTTCAATAACGGTTATGCTGACCAGATCACCTCCGTGCTGAAAGCATCCGGCGTTGAAACCGAAGTGTTCTTTGAAGTTGAAGCTGACCCGACTCTTAGCGTTGTTCGTAAAGGTGCTGAGCTGGCTAACTCCTTCAAACCTGACGTTATCATCGCACTGGGCGGTGGTTCCCCGATGGACGCCGCGAAAATCATGTGGGTGATGTACGAACATCCGGAAACCCATTTCGAAGAGCTGGCACTGCGCTTTATGGACATCCGTAAACGTATCTACAAGTTCCCGAAAATGGGCGTGAAAGCGAAAATGATCGCCGTCACCACCACTTCCGGTACCGGTTCTGAAGTGACTCCGTTTGCGGTTGTTACCGACGATGCAACGGGTCAGAAATATCCGCTGGCTGACTACGCGCTGACCCCAGACATGGCAATTGTCGATGCCAACCTGGTTATGGATATGCCGAAATCATTGTGTGCATTCGGTGGTCTGGATGCGGTGACTCACGCCCTGGAAGCTTACGTTTCCGTGCTGGCTTCTGAATTCTCTGATGGTCAGGCTCTGCAAGCGCTGAAACTGCTGAAAGAAAACCTGCCTGCATCCTACCATGAAGGTTCTAAGAACCCGGTAGCGCGTGAGCGTGTTCACAGTGCAGCAACCATCGCCGGTATCGCGTTTGCTAACGCCTTCCTGGGTGTATGTCACTCAATGGCGCACAAGCTGGGTTCTCAGTTCCACATTCCTCATGGTCTGGCGAACGCCCTGCTGATCAGCAACGTCATTCGTTATAACGCGAACGACAACCCGACTAAACAGACTGCATTCAGCCAGTATGATCGCCCTCAGGCTCGTCGTCGCTACGCTGAAATCGCAGACCATCTGGGTTTAAGCGCACCGGGCGACCGTACTGCGGCTAAAATCCAGAAACTGCTGGCATGGCTGGAAGAAATCAAAGCTGAACTGGGTATTCCTAAATCTATCCGTGAAGCTGGCGTTCAGGAAGCTGACTTCCTGGCACACGTCGACAAACTGTCCGAAGATGCGTTTGACGACCAGTGCACCGGTGCGAACCCGCGTTACCCGCTGATTTCTGAACTGAAACAGATCCTGCTGGATACTTACTACGGTCGTGAGTACAGCGAAGGTGAAACTGCTGCTAAAACTGAGCCAGCAGCCGCGCCTAAAGCTGAGAAAAAAGCGAAAAAATCCGCTTAATGCACTCACATAAGTTTTAGTATCTTCATAAACGGCCCTTTTGGGCCGTTTTTTTTTGCCATACTCAGCCAAAACCAGGCTATGCAGACGTCAGCCATTGTGGTGAAAAGGCGCAAGGGAAATAGGTGTGAGAGTGGCACCAGAAGGCAATGCCGCAGGGTAGTGCTTCTGGCTAAAGCAGAGACCTACCCTGCGATTTTAACTCAGCAGGAGAACAAGAGAGCTAGTCGTGGCTGTGACGTTCCTGAATGGCCGTCAGAGAGCCTTCAGACTGTGCTTCCTTATAATGCTTGCGGCACACCGATACATAACGTTCATTTCCGCCGATAACGACCTGCTCACCTTCGTTATAAGGTCTTCCGGCCTGATCAAGACGTAATACCATGCTGGCCTTACGGCCACAGAAACAAATCGTTTTTAATTCAACCAGCTTATCTGACCATGCAAGCAGGTATTCACTACCGCCGAATAGCTCACCACGAAAATCGGTGCGTAAGCCGTAACACAACACGGGAATATCCAGTTGATCAACAACCTCTGATAATTCATAAACCTGCTGTCGCGTCAGAAACTGAGACTCATCAACCAGCACGCAGTGAATTCGTTGCTGCGCGTTCTCCGCACGAATCTCCTCGAACAATGATGAATTTTGGTTAAACAATTTTGCTGGTGATGACAGGCCTATACGTGAACTTACTTTTCCCGCGCCAAAACGGTCATCAATTTCCGCTGTATATACAACGGCACGCATCCCACGTTCCTGATAATTGTATGAAGATTGCAGCAATGCCGTCGACTTGCCTGCATTCATTGCAGAATAGTAAAAATAAAGCTGTGCCATTGTGTATCGGCCCTCACCGGGGAAAATAAATATGGACAGGATTGTATCATATTTCACAAACATGTCGGTGCAGCGTGACATCCGGGATGTATAAAAGAACGTGCGAACATCGCCCTGTTTCGTCTAAATACCTCGCCGCGCGGAAGTGCCCTTGAGTACTTTCTCATGGGCACGATAGAGTGAAAGCACGCAGCCAAAGCACACACAACCTGAAGTATGATGTGTATATACACATTCTTTCACAAATAGTGCTCCTGAAATTCATCAACGTCACTTATCAACACCGTGCAATAAAGAAACCCTGCCCTTATTGTTATTGCCTCTAACGATAGCCACCTTGTAATAGGGGATTCCCGTAAGCAAAACTAATACAAAAGGTTGAAATCACTGCAAAGAGATACTATTTGTACACTATGAAATGTGACCTGAATCTTGAATTTTTACTCGCTGCAGCCGGGAAGCTCGCATACCAATAAGCCTTTTTTATGCCCGACCGCGTCGTAAAATTAAGACAGAACAATTAATACAGACACTAAATAAAGAGCAATTTTGAATTCCTTACATTCCTGGCTATTGCACAACTGAATTTATCGCTCTATTATTAGCTCAACAAACCACCCCCAATATAAGTTTGAGATTACTACAATGAGCGAAGCACTTAAAATTCTGAACAACATCCGTACTCTTCGTGCGCAGGCGAGAGAATGTACTCTGGAAACGCTTGAAGAAATGCTGGAAAAATTAGAAGTTGTAGTTAGCGAGCGTCGCGAAGAAGAAAGCGCTGCTGCTGCTGAAGTTGAAGAGCGTACTCGTAAACTGCAACAATATCGTGAAATGTTGATTGCTGATGGTATTGATCCGAACGAACTGCTGAATAGCATGGCAGCGGTTAAGTCCGGCACCAAAGCTAAACGCGCAGCGCGTCCGGCTAAATATAGCTACGTTGACGAAAACGGTGAAACTAAAACCTGGACTGGCCAGGGTCGTACACCGGCTGTGATCAAAAAAGCGATGGAAGAACAAGGTAAACAACTGGACGATTTCCTGATCAAGGAATAATTCAGAAATAATTTGCTTAAAATCCCGCCACTGGCGGGATTTTTTTTACCCGTACTTCGCCCATCGCCTACCCAAATTAGGTATAAAAAACGGCGCTGGATTAGCAGCGCCGTTCTGTCCTTATAATACCGCGAGGTTACTTCTTAATACCCATCTCATCTTCAAGCCATGCTTTAAATTCAGCGCCAAGCGTATTATGGCGAATACCATATTCAACGAACGCCTGCATATAGCCCAGCTTATTGCCACAGTCATGGCTTTTGCCCTTCATGTGATAGGCTTCTACCGTTTCTTTTTCGATCAGCATATCGATAGCGTCGGTCAGCTGAATTTCATCACCTGCTCCCGGAGGTGTTTTTGCCAGCAGAGGCCAGATATCCGCACTGAGAACATAACGCCCCACAACGGCCAGATTAGAGGGCGCAACGTCTGCTTTCGGTTTTTCTACCACGCCAACCATCGGTACGCTTTCACCAGGCGTTAATTCAACGCCCTTGCAATCAACAACACCATAAGCCGTTACGTCTGCTACAGGCTCAACCATAATCTGGCTGCTGCCTGTTTCATCAAAACGGTGGATCATTTCAGCAAGGTTGTCACGGGATAAATCAGATTCGTATTCGTCAAGAATAACGTCCGGCAGGATGACCGCAACGGGTTCATCGCCAACAACCGGATGGGCACACAATACCGCGTGCCCCAGACCTTTTGCCAGCCCCTGACGCACCTGCATAATAGTGACATGCGGAGGACAAATAGATTGCACTTCTTCCAGAAGCTGACGTTTTACGCGTTTTTCCAGCATCGCTTCAAGTTCAAAGCTGGTATCAAAGTGGTTTTCAATTGAATTTTTAGACGAGTGAGTCACGAGTACAATTTCAGTGATGCCCGCAGCAATACATTCGTTTACGACGTACTGAATTAATGGCTTATCAACCAACGGTAGCATCTCTTTCGGGATTGCCTTCGTAGCCGGTAACATCCTGGTTCCTAATCCCGCAACCGGGATAACGGCCTTTTTGACTTTTGAATTAAGGGCAGCCATTTAAAACTCTCCTGGACTGTTCATATATTGAACGTGTTCATCAATCTGTTTCGCATCCGAGTATATCAGTACCGCAGTAAGCTTCTGGTCTGAAAAGGACGCACGTCGGTATAATTAAGATAAATACGAATAAATCTGCCGCTGATAGTAGCACTCACAGCGTAAGGGAGGTAAACCAATTTCATTCACTCCCCTCTCGATTGTTCATTCCGCAGACAACATCAGGCGCAGGCGACCGCCTGCCCCCCAAATTTGGCACTGCCAGGATTCACAGCGCTGACTTAGCTGATTCAAATACGTATTACCTAACGTGCCCAGCGGAACACCATTACTGATTTGTACGTGATGTGAACCGGTATTTAATGTCGCATTCAGCCCAGCCGATACCAGAATCAGATTTTTTAATCCGCTATGGTAATACCCCACCAGCAGTGGAAACTGTCCGGGTAAATTAGCCTGACGCAGTAAATGATTCACCTGTTTCAATAGCGCACCGAGCTCAGGCAAACGTTGATTTTGATGGGTGAGCTGTTCTTGCAGCAAACCATTAAACAGCGCGCGCAGTAATAATGCAGCCAGGACACCATTATCCCCTGCTCGAGTAACATCCAGACAATAGAAGGCGAGATCGTGGTCCGATAATGGGGCAATATCCAGTACCAGCCCAGGTTGATCAGCGGCGACCAACTGGCGGTAGTTGACCCGACAATGCGAGATGACCTGCGACACGGGGGGCTGCAATTCTTGCAACAGTTTTGCAGCAGCTGCAGGATCGCCCACCATCGCATCCCAGTCACGAAACAGGCGCTCTTCTTCTTCCACGCGAGAGTTAAACATATTGGGATAAAGACACGCAAAAACGGTTTCTCGCAGGCGGTTAAGGTCCTTCACAGGCTTTAAAAGAACATCATCCACACCGAGTCGTAATGCTTTGGCAATATCGGCCATATTTTCCGTTGCGGAGATCACCAGAATAGGTGTCTGATCGCCACGATTACGCAGATACTCAACCAGTTTAAGGCCGTTCATTCGCGGCATAGCGAGATCGCAAATCATCAGGTCGGGGGTGAAGCGCCCCAGTAACTCCAGCGCATCAAGCCCGTCTTCCGCTACTGCTGTTGTCGCTCCCAAAGAGGAAAACCATGAATCCAGAAGCGAGCGAAATACTGGCTCATCTTCAACGATAAGAATCTGTTTTCCGACCAATGGCTGCGTCATATTCTCCCCCCTGACTGGCTTTAGTAAATAGTGGCATGCTATTGCAACTCACGCCTGTCAGAATTTGCTTAAGTGTTGATAAAAAATGCGTTAAACGTTGGTTTTTACCAGGGGCAGAAGCTCATCCATTTTCTTCTCGACCGCTAACTGCCCGGCAGCAATTGCTGCACTGGCGCGATGGAAATCCAGCGTGGATATTTGCGGACAAAACGGCTGAATCAGAATATCAGGTGGGTCCCCAGCCATACGGTTGCGCTTGAGACGGTTTTCCAGAACCTGAATCGAGGTCGTCATGATCTCCATCGCCGTAGGTGCCGTGACTGCACGCCGGGCCGTAATGTTGCTCAAGCGCTCTTTCAGGCGGGCATGCCATGACAGCTCATCATCATCGTTCGCTTCGGTTTCACTATTGACGTTGAAGGAGAGCAGGTCCTGTTGCATCAGGTGCGCATCATGTTGCAGGTCGACCGCAATAACGATATCGGCCCCCAACGCACGCGTCAGAGAGACGGGTACAGGGTTCACCACCGCACCATCAACCAACCAATAACCATTATGCGCCACAGGTGACATCAGGCCAGGAATACTGCAGGAGGCACGGACGGCAAGGTGCAAATCACCTTCGGTAAACCAGAGTTCACGGCCCGTACTGAGATTGGTTGCGACAGTGGCAAAACGACGTGAGCATTGTTCGATAGATTCTACCGGCATGACATTCCGATACTGATTGAATACCCGTTCGCCGCGCAATAATCCGCCCCTGCGCCACGAGAGATCCATCAGACGTAAAACATCCCAGTAACTGAAGGAGCAAACCCACTGTTCAAGCGCGGGGAGTTTGTTACATGCGTAGGCGGCGCCGACCAGTGAGCCAATGGAACACCCTGCCACAATATCAATATCAATGCCCATGTGTTTCAGGGCTTTGATCACACCAATATGCGACCAGCCGCGTGCTGCGCCGGAACCTAGCGCCAGCCCAATTTTTATTTTTCTCATTATACCTACAGACTTCCCCTGGCTTGCAGACGTAGCAACATCGCCACGGCTCAGTTAACATAGTGCCACCCAGGCGTTTTTACGCCGTTTTTTTATTCCAGGGAGTACTTTGTGTCTCAGCTTTGTCCCTGTGGTAGCGCTGTCGAGTATAGCCTATGTTGCTACCGTTATGTGTCCGGTGCACAAGTAGCACCTACGCCGTCACATCTCATGCGTTCTCGTTACTGTGCTTTTGTGATGAAAGACGCAGATTACCTCGTCAAAACCTGGCATCCAGATTGCCATGCCGCCGATTTCCGGGATGACATTATTGCAGGATTTACCCATACCGAATGGCTGGGGCTGACCGTTTTTGAACAGCAGACGGCAGAAACCGACACTATCGGTTATGTCAGTTTTGTCGCACGGTTTTCTGAACAGGGAAAAACAGGCGCAATTATCGAACGCTCTCGTTTTTTAAAAGAAAACGGTCAGTGGTACTATATCGATGGTACACGCCCGCAAATTGGACGAAACGATACCTGCCCTTGTGGCTCCGGTAAAAAATTTAAAAAGTGCTGCGGCTAATCAACGCCCGACAGTATCAATTATGCAAACATTCTCAACAGGATCTCCGCTGCAAATGCATTCATTACAACGAAAAGTGCTGCGTACTATTTGCCCGGACCAAAAAGGTCTGATCGCACGCATTACTAACATCTGTTATAAGCACGAACTGAACATCGTGCAGAACAATGAGTTCGTGGACCACCGTACCGGGCGTTTTTTCATGCGTACCGAGCTGGAAGGCATTTTTAACGATGTCACACTGCTGACCGATCTGGACAGCGCGCTACCAGAAGGTTCCATTCGCGAGCTTACGCCAGCGGGACGTCGCCGCATCGTTATTTTAGTCACCAAAGAAGCCCACTGTTTGGGCGATCTGTTAATGAAGGCCAATTACGGCGGACTGGATGTTGAAATTGCCGCAGTTATCGGCAACCACGACACGCTACGTTCCCTGGTTGAGCGTTTTGACATTCCTTTTGAGCTGGTCAGCCACGAAGGATTAACGCGTGACGAGCATGACCAAAAAATGGCGGACGCTATCGACGCACATCAGCCAGACTATGTCGTACTGGCAAAATATATGCGTGTCCTGACACCGACATTTGTTTCTCGCTTCCCAAATAAGATCATCAACATTCACCACTCATTCCTGCCCGCCTTTATTGGCGCACGCCCGTACCATCAGGCGTATGAGCGCGGCGTGAAGATCATCGGAGCGACAGCCCACTATGTAAATGACAATCTCGACGAAGGTCCGATCATCATGCAGGACGTGATTCATGTGGATCATACCTATACCGCAGAGGATATGATGCGTGCCGGCCGTGACGTTGAGAAAAACGTATTAAGCCGTGCGCTGTATCAGGTTCTGGCCCAGCGAGTTTTCGTTTACGGTAACCGAACGATTATTCTGTAATCACCAATAATATGAATTGATTAGCTTTACTGCGTTACGGATGAAAAGTACGCAAACGATCCACGTTAAGCAAAGGAATGCTTTACAGCGGCGCGTCATTTGATATGATGCGCCCCGCTTCCCAAGGAAGCAGGCCAGTAACATAGCATTACCCCGTGGTGGGGTTCC
>NZ_JAWPBF010000016.1:45498-132885 GCF_033341895.1 Citrobacter sp. HN-141
GTTCCCGAGCGGCCAAAGGGAGCAGACTGTAAATCTGCCGTCATCGACTTCGAAGGTTCGAATCCTTCCCCCACCACCATCTTCAAGCACTGCCTACAATTTGAATTACCCCTGGTGGGGTTCCCGAGCGGCCAAAGGGAGCAGACTGTAAATCTGCCGTCATCGACTTCGAAGGTTCGAATCCTTCCCCCACCACCATCACTTCATAAAATACCAACACAAAATCAATCTGCAATACCTCATATTCTTCCGATGTGGGAAGGATGAGAAGCTTCGACTAAGGTTCGATTCGAGCGTAGCGAGAAAGCGTTGCCGCAGGCAACGACCCGAAGGGCGAAGCGCGTAGCGCTGAGTCATCCTTCCCCCACCACCATCACTTCATAAAGAATCAACACACAATCCAACTGCAATGCCCTTTATTTGCCTGATGCGCTACGCTTATCAGGCCGACAGAGAGCTGGTGTCCGCGTAGGCCGGATAAGGCGGTTACGCCGCCATCCGGCGAACTGGCATAAAAAAACCCCGCCGAAGCGGGGTTTGGTACGTTGCAATGCGATATTAATGACGGGCGCGCACAATCTGATACTTACGTGTCAGATACTCGACTGGCACGCTCCAGATATGTACCAGACGCGAGAACGGGAACAGCAGGAACAGCGTCATACCTAATACCAGGTGCATGCGGAAAATGAATGCCACACCATCCAGATACTGAGACGCCCCGCCGTGGAAGGTCACCACTGATTGCGCCCAGTTCACCAGCTTCATCATTTCGCTACCGTCCATATGCTGAGCCGAGAACGGAATGGTCAGCAGGCCCAGCGCACACTGGATAACCAGAACAGACAGCACCAGAATGTCGGCACCCGTGGTCGTTGCACGCACGCGCGGACTGAACAGACGACGTTTCAGCAGCAGCACGCCCCCCACCAGGCACATCACCCCACTGGCACCACCGGCAAACATCGCCATCTTTTGCTTCACTTCAAGCGGTAACCACGCTTCGTACATCCAGTGCGGCGTCAGCATCCCCAGGAAATGACCCGCGAAGATGCCGAGGATCCCAATGTGAAACAGGTTTGACGCAAGGTTCATCCCTTTGCGATCCAGCATCTGGCTGGAAGCTGCACGCCAGGTATACTGACCGTAGTCGTAGCGTAACCAGCTGCCAATCAGAAAGACAGAACCCGCAATATACGGATAGATGTCAAAGAAGAACGTATTCAGGAAGTGCATTAGTTCTGTCCTCCGGTGGTGATGTTCAGGTACTGCGGCGCAACGGCCCCGGCAAAACGACGCTGGTGAGCAGAAATTTCAGACTCACCACATCCCTGGTCGGCAAAGAATTTCACCTGCTCTTCTTCCCAAACAGCATCCAGTGCCTGCGGCGTGTCGTCACGAACTTCATCCGCAATTTTTTCGGCCACTTTGTCACTGTCGATAACGGTATTCGCCAGTTTTAACAGCAGATCGAACAGCACCGCGTAACGGCTTTCGCGCTGTTGCAGACGCGCACTGAGCAGCGCCAGAATCGGGGCTATATCCTGCAAGCCACCTAACGCTTCGCTTTTTGGCAACTGTGCAAGGTACTCCAGATACAGCGGCAAGTGATCAGGCAATTCGCGGCTATCCAGTTGTAGTCCGTGCTGCTCATACTGGGCCATCAGATCAACCATCGCCTGGCCGCGATCGCGGGATTCACCGTGAACATGTTCAAACAGCAGCAGCGACGTCGCACGGCCACGGTCAAACAGTTCGCTATAGCTTGCCTGCGCATCCAGCATGTCCTGCGCAGTTAAATCGCGCAGGAAAACGCCCAGCGTCTGGGCATCCTCTTTGTCCAGGTTTTCAGATGACGCGAGTGCATCGAAAAGTTCCTGCTGATGCTGCCACAAGGCAGCATCCGGGTACTCAAGCAGACGCGAAACAATGACGAGTTCAATCATTGGTGCGGCTCCGTTTTGCTAGTCACATCGACAGCATCGATGCGGCGACTGTTGAACAGATTGAATTTCGTATCAGAACCGTGGCAACCATCACCGAAGGTGAAACCACAACCACTTTTCTCCGGGAATGCTTCACGCGCCAGTTCGCGATGGCTGCTCGGGATCACAAAACGATCTTCATAGTTAGCAATCGCCAGGTAACGATACATCTCTTGCGCCTGAGCTTCGGTCAGCCCGACCTCTTCCAGCGCACGGGTATCAACTTTACCGTCTACGGTTTCTGCGCGTTTGTAGTGACGCATCGCCAGCATACGTTTCAGCGCCCGCAGTACCGGCTGGGTATCACCCGCAGTCAGCAGGTTCGCCAGGTACTGAACCGGGATACGCAGGCTGTCCACGTCTGGCAGAATACCGTTGCTACCCAGCTCACCTGCGTCAGCCGCAGACTGAATTGGTGACAAAGGCGGAACATACCAGACCATCGGCAACGTGCGGTATTCCGGGTGCAGCGGCAGCGCCAGCTTCCAGTCCATCGCCATTTTGTATACCGGCGACTGCTGGGCCGCGTCGATTACGCTCAGCGGAATGCCATCTTTCAGTGCCTGTTCAATCACCGCCGGATCGTTTGGATCGAGGAATACGTCCAGCTGACTCTGATACAGATCTTTCTCGTTCTCGGTGCTGGCAGCGCTTTCGATAGCATCGGCGTCATACAGCAACACGCCGAGGTAACGAATACGACCAACACAGGTTTCAGAACATACCGTCGGTTGGCCCGCTTCGATACGCGGATAGCAGAAGATGCACTTCTCAGATTTACCGCTCTTCCAGTTGAAGTAGATCTTCTTGTACGGACACCCGGTGATGCACATACGCCAGCCGCGGCACTTGTCCTGATCGATCAGCACGATGCCATCTTCTTCACGCTTGTAGATGGCACCGCTCGGGCAGGTCGCCACGCACGCCGGGTTAAGGCAGTGCTCGCACAGACGCGGCAAATACATCATGAAGGTGTTTTCGAACTGGCCGTACATCGCCTTCTGCATGTTCTCGAAGTTTTTGTCCTTCGCCAGCTTCTCGAACTCACCGCCGAGGTCATCTTCCCAGTTCGGACCTTTGGTGATTTTATCCATACGCTGACCGGTGATCAGCGAGCGCGGACGGGCAATCGGCTGCGCTTTGCTGTCAGCGGGCGCGTTGTGCAGCGTCTGGTAGTCGAAATCAAACGGCTCGTAGTAATCATCAATGCCCGGCAGATGCGGGTTAGCAAAGATTTTACCCAGCAGCAGCGCTTTGTTACCCATGCGCGGCACCAGCTTGCCGTTGATTTTACGGATCCAACCGCCCTTCCATTTTTCCTGGTTTTCCCAGTCAGTCGGGAAGCCCGTTCCTGGCTTCGTTTCAACGTTGTTGAACCAGGCATATTCGGCACCTTCACGGCTGGTCCAGACGTTTTTGCAGGTTACTGAACAGGTGTGGCAACCGATGCACTTATCGAGATTCAGCACCATGCCGACTTGTGAACGAATTTTCATTTTACGCTCTCCTGTACCTGGTCATTGCCTTCACCATCCAACCAGTCAATGTTCTTCATCTTACGTACCACAACGAACTCATCACGGTTCGACCCTACGGTGCCGTAGTAGTTAAAGCCGTAGGCCAGATGTGCATAGCCGCCGATCATGTGGGTCGGTTTCGGCGTAATACGCGTTACCGAGTTATGGATCCCGCCACGCTGCTGGGTAATTTCTGAACCAGGCAGGTTCACAATACGTTCCTGCGCGTGGTACATCATGGTCATCCCGGCCGGCACACGTTGGCTGACAACGGCACGGGCAGTTAAGGCACCGTTGCTGTTGAAAACTTCGATCCAGTCGTTATCTTCGATGCCCAAATCTTTCGCATCGGCTTCACTCATCCACACAACCGGACCGCCGCGACCTAACGTCAGCATCAGCAGGTTGTCACTGTAGGTAGAGTGGATACCCCATTTCTGGTGCGGCGTCAGGAAGTTGAGCGCTTTTTCAGGGTTGCCATTGGACTTCTCGCCCATCACCTCTTTCACCGAACGGGTGTCGATTGGCGGACGATAGACCAGCAGGCTTTCACCGAAGTCGCGCATCCACTGGTGATCCTGATACAGCTGCTGGCGACCAGACAGCGTGCGCCATGGGATTAGCTCATGAACGTTGGTGTAACCGGCGTTATAAGAAACGTGTTCATCTTCCAGACCTGACCAGGTCGGGCTGGAGATGATTTTGCGCGGTTGCGCCTGAATATCACGGAAGCGAATCTTCTCGTCTTCTTTGTTCAGTGCCAGATGCGTATGGTCACGGCCGGTAAATTCACTCAGCGCAGCCCAGGCTTTAACGGCGACCTGGCCATTCGTTTCCGGTGCCAGCGTCAGGATCATCTCAGCGGCATCAATGGCTGTATTAAGACAAGGTTGGCCTTTCGCCGGACCTTCTGCCTTGGTGTAATTGAGCTTACGCAGCAGCTCCATCTCGCTCTGGGTATTCCAGGCAATCCCTTTACCACCGTTACCGACTTTGTCCATCAACGGGCCGATAGAGGTGAAGCGCTCGTAAGTTGCCGGATAATCACGCTCAACGGTCATGATGTGCGGTGCGGTGACGCCAGGGATCAGGTCGCATTCGCCTTTTTTCCAGTCTTTCACGTCCAGCGGCTGCGCCAGTTCAGCAGCAGAGTCGTGCTGGATAGGCAGTGTCACCACGTCGGTTTCTTTACCAAGGTGACCGACACAAACTTCAGAGAATTTCTTAGCGATAGCTTTGTAGATTTCCCAGTCGCTTTTCGATTCCCAGGCCGGGTCAACAGCAGCAGACAGCGGATGAATAAACGGATGCATATCCGAGGTATTCATGTCGTCTTTTTCATACCAGGTGGCCGTTGGCAGCACGATGTCGGAATACAGGCAGGTGCTCGACAGACGGAAGTCCAGCGTCACCACCAGATCCAGCTTGCCGTCGAGACCATTATCCTGCCATTCCACTTCTTCTGGTTTCACGCCGCCCTGTTTACCCAGATCCAGTCCCTGAATACCGTGCTCAGTACCCAGCAGATACTTCAGCATGTATTCATGGCCTTTACCGGATGAACCCAGCAGATTAGAGCGCCAGATAAACAGGTTACGTGGATGGTTTTTACCGTTTTCTGGTTGTTCTGCCGCAAAGCGAATAGAACCGTCTTTCAGAGATTTAACGGTGTAATCGACGGGTGTCATCCCCGCTTTTTCCGCCTCACGCGCAATGTACAGCGGGTTAGTCCCCAACTGCGGTGCGGACGGCAACCAGCCCATACGCTCGGCGCGCACGTTGAAGTCGATCAGATGACCGCTATAGCGGGATTTATCCGCCATCGGCGACAGCAATTCTTGCGCTGTTACCGTCTCATAGCGCCACTGGCTGGAGTGGTTATAGAAGTAGGACGTACTGTTCATGTGACGCGCAGGACGCTGCCAGTCAAGTGCAAACGCCAGTGGCTGCCAGCCGGTCTGTGGACGCAGTTTTTCCTGGCCCACATAGTGTGCCCAGCCGCCGCCGCTCTGACCGACACAGCCGCAGAAAATCAGCATGTTGATCAGGCCGCGATAGTTCATATCGAGGTGATACCAGTGGTTCAGACCCGCACCGACGATGATCATCGAACGTCCGTGGGTTTTATCGGCGTTATCAGCAAATTCACGGGCAATACGCACAATTTGAGAACGTGAAACACCGGTGATTTTTTCTGCCCACGCAGGGGTATACGCTTTTACGTCATCGTAGCTGGTCGCGCAGTTTTCATCATTCAGACCACGCTCAAGGCCGTAGTTAGCCATAGTCAGATCGTAAACGGTGGTCACCAGCGCCGTAGAGCCATCGGCCAACTGCAGTCGTTTAACCGGCAGTTTATGCAGCAGAACGTTTTCCAGTTCGACTTTATTGAAGTGTTCAGTCCCTTCGCCACCGAAGTACGGGAAACCGACTTCCGCGATGTCATCCTGACTACCCAGCAGGCTAAGTTGCAGTTCAGTTTCGGCACCAGACGTACCGTCGCGCTGCTCCAGGTTCCATTTACCTTTTTCGCCCCAGCGGAAACCGATTGAACCGTTCGGCGCAACCATCTCGCCGTTGCTGTTAATCGCGACAGTTTTCCATTCCGGGTTGTTTTCCTGGCCCAGAGAATCGACCAAATCCGCCGCACGCAGCATACGACCCGCCGCATAATACCCGTCACGCTCTTCGAGCATCACCAGCATCGGGAAGTCGGTGTAACGACGCACGTAGTCGGTAAAGTACTGGCTTGGGTTGTCGAGATGGAACTCACGCAGCATAACGTGGCCCATCGCCAGCGCCATTGCGGCATCAGTCCCCTGCTTCGGCGCCAGCCACAGGTCGCAAAGCTTGGCGATTTCTGCATAGTCCGGCGTAATCGCGACAGTTTTGGTCCCTTTGTAGCGAACTTCTGTGAAGAAGTGCGCATCCGGGGTACGGGTCTGCGGTACGTTAGAACCCCAGGCGATGATGTAGCTGGAGTTGTACCAGTCAGCAGATTCCGGTACGTCAGTCTGCTCGCCCCAGGTCTGCGGAGAGGCAGGCGGCAGGTCGCAGTACCAGTCGTAGAAGCTCAGACAGGTACCGCCAATCAGTGACAAGTAACGAGCACCGGAAGCATAAGAAACCATCGACATTGCCGGGATCGGTGAGAAACCCGCCACGCGGTCAGGACCGTAGGTTTTCACGGTATAGACGTTAGATGCCGCAATCAGTTCGTTGACTTCCTGCCAGGAAGAACGGACAAACCCGCCACGACCACGCGCTTGTTTGAAGCTTTTTGCTTTATCGGCGTCTTCGATGATGGAGGCCCAGGCATCAACGGGATCGCTGTGCAGTCTTTTCGCTTCACGCCACATCTTCATCAGACGTTTGCGCATCAGCGGATATTTGAGGCGGTTAGCGCTGTAGAGATACCAGGAATAGCTTGCACCACGCGGGCAGCCGCGAGGTTCGTGGTTTGGCAGATCAGGACGAGTACGCGGGTAGTCAGTTTGCTGGGTTTCCCAGGTTACCAGACCATTTTTCACGTAGATTTTCCAGCTGCATGAGCCGGTGCAGTTTACGCCGTGGGTTGAACGCACGACTTTGTCATGCTGCCAGCGCTGGCGGTATCCATCCTCCCAGTCCCTGTTGGTGTTGAGAAGCTGGCCGTGCCCATCGGCAAAGGTTTCGCCCTTCTGTTTGAAGTAGCGAAACCGGTCCAGGAATTTACTCATCGGTTTTCTCCTGTAGGAGCCTGACGGCTCTCTGATAAATCGACATTGCTTGATTGGGAGTGAAGGTAACGCTCTGAAAGGGCGTGATAATTGATAACGATCAAGGCAGACAGGGATGAAAATAGGTGGTTAATTTCCGTATACCCCTTAAGTATGATACTGATATTAAATATAATTTATTGATTTATATATAGATTTCTAAAACAACTTCTCGTGCAAATGTTAAATTCTTTACAAGTGGGTATTAAGGGGTATCCCCCCTGCTTAGCATATCCCTGGCGCTACTCTCACAGGCTGTTGTCATGTCACAATACAAAAGTATGTTGTAACTAATTCAAGGCAAAAAAAAGCGCGGTCTAACACCGCGCAATGGATAATCAACCTACACTTCATCCTTTAAACTGCTTCTGCGTTGGCTGCGCTCGTTCTCCCCAGCCACTCACTTCAGTAAGTTCCTGGGGATTTCTCACTTGCCTGCCTTGATGCAGCTCGAAGGATTTTGTGTATACAACTTTTTTATTTTTTAGAATGACGTCCGTATACCACCCAGGTGATAACCACGCAGGCGACATAGAAGATCAGGAACACTTTCATCGCATCAACCGGCGAGCCCGTTAATGCCAAAGACGTACCAAACGCTTTCGGAATAAAGAAGCCGCCAATCGCGCCAATCGCTGAGATAAAGCCCAGCGCCGCTGCTGTGTCAGTCGCTGCCTCACGCATCGCTTTCTCTTCAGAACCGCCTTCCGCTTTCACCCTGTCCATTGTCAGCTTACGGAAGATGACAGAGATCATCTGGAAGGTTGAGCCACTACCCAGACCAGCCGTCAGGAACAGTGCCAGGAATACCGCGAAGAAGGCAATAAAGTTACCACCTACCCCATCGGTTGGCAGGGTCAGGAACAGTAAGGCGCTGAAGACGGCCATCAACACGAAGTTAACCAATGTCACGCGTGTTCCGCCCAGACGGTCGGAGATTGCCCCGCCGGCAGAACGCGCCAGTGCGCCAATCAGCGGGCCAAAGAAGGCGTAATGCAGGATCTGCACGTCCGGGAACTGCGTTTTTGACAGCATCGCGAAACCGGCGGAGAAACCGATAAAGGAGCCGAAGGTTGCCAGATACAGCAGGCTCATAATCCACAGATGCCCGCGTTTGAGCACCGGCAATTGCTCTTTCAGCGACGCTTTAGATGTCGCCAGTTCGTTCATACCAAACCACGCGGCCAGCGTCATCACCGCCAGGAACGGCACCCAAATCCACGCCGCGTTGGCCAGATACAGCTGCGAGCCATCCGGTTGTTCAACGCCGTGGCTGCCAAAAGCGGCGAAGATGGACAAGGAGACCACCAGCGGCGCAACCAACTGCATCACGCTGACGCCCATGTTACCCAAACCACCGTTCAGGCCCAGCGCACCGCCCTGTTTCTGTTTCGGGAAGAAGAAACTGATGTTCGCCATACTGGAGGCAAAGTTTGCCCCGGCAAAGCCGCACAGCAGGGAGATAATAATAAAGGTACTGAACGGCGTGGTGGTATCCTGCACCGCAAAGCCTAACCAGACGCAGGGGATTATCAGGATACCGGTGCTGAATGCCGTCCAGCGACGTCCACCAAACAGGGGAACCATAAAGGAGTACGGGACGCGCAGCAGCGCGCCGGAAACCGACGGTAATGCCGTCAGCATAAACAGCTGCTCGGTGGTAAAGTTGAAGCCAACCTTCGGTAAGTTCACCGCCACGGCGCTAAATAACATCCATACGCAAAATGCCAGCAGCAGACAAGGGACGGAAATCCACAGGTTGCGGCTGGCAATACGATGACCTCTTTGTTGCCAAAAGGCGGGATCTTCCGGCCGCCATTCTGTAATTACAGATCCAGATGCCCTTTCCGGGGCAGATGAGTGACTCATAGACACCTCTGATACTTGTTTCGATGCCTGCAACATTAGGGTTTACAGCCGGGGGTAAGTTGATATAAATCAAAGGAAAAGGTGTCATTATTAACGTCTAAAATTTATCATTACCCTAAATGAGTACATAACTTCGGTAAAAAAGATGTGGTTTTTCACGCTTCTGTCGCACCCTACTCCCCGACGTCCGGGATCTCCCCCCCCCCGTCGGCAATTAAGGGGTAGCCCGTTTGAGGTATGGGTATACTCCAGTGTATCGCTGAGAATAGCGGCACTGCCTGCAGCAGAATCGTCATTCAATAAGGTTTTCTGCGCACTGAAAACCCGAAGGAAGAAGTCACATGTTTAAACGTTGTCTTTCCCCGCTTACGCTGGTTAACCAGGTGGCGCTGATTGTTTTACTGTCTACCGCGCTTGGCGTGGCGGGTATGGCTGTCTCCGGTTGGCTGGTACAAGGCATTCAGGGTAGCGCTCACGCAATCAATAAAGCCGGCTCGCTACGTATGCAGAGCTACCGTTTGCTGGCTGCCGTACCGCTGGATGCCAGCGATCAACCGCTGCTGGATGAAATGGAACAAACAGCGTTTAGCCCTGAACTGACTCGTGCCGCAAAACGCGACGGCCAGCAGGCCCAGTTAAAGGCATTGCAGGATTACTGGCACACCGAACTGGCACCTGGGCTGAAACATGCACAAACGGGTAATGCGGTGGCCGACGACGTTTCACGCTTTGTGACCGGACTGGATAAGCTGGTTACCGCCTTTGACCATACCACGGAGTTGCGTATTGAACGCGTCGTTATGCTGCATCGCCTGATGGCAGTATTTATGGCTCTGCTGTTGGTCTTTACGATTATCTGGCTGCGCGTACGTCTGTTGCAGCCATGGAAACAACTACTGGCGATGGCGCGCGCCGTCAGCCAGCGTGATTTTACGCAACGTGCGCATATCAGCGGACGTAATGAGATGGCGGCACTGGGTTCGGCGCTGAACAATATGTCCGAAGAACTGGCCGAAAGTTACGCCGTACTGGAACAGCGGGTGCAGGAAAAAACGGCAGGTCTGGAACATAAAAACCAGATCCTCTCTTTCCTGTGGCAAGCCAACCGCCGTCTGCACTCACAAATACCGTTGTGTGAGCGGCTTTCACCGGTACTCAATGGGTTGCAAAATTTAACGCTGCTCCACGATATTGAGTTGCGGGTTTATGACCTGGAAGATGAAGATAATCATCAGGAATTTACCTGTCAGTCGAATGCCAGTTGCGATGAAAAAGGTTGTCATCTGTGCCCACGAGGCACGCTGCCCGCCATTGAAGGTGGCATTACGCTGAAATGGCGGCTGACCGATGCGCATACCCAGTACGGTATTCTGCTCGCCACCTTACCGTACGGGCGCCATCTCAGTCACGATCAGCAGCAACTGGTCGATACTCTGGTTGAACAACTCACCGCAACACTGGCGCTGGACAGACACCAGGAACGTCAGCAGCAGTTGATCGTGATGGAAGAGCGTGCCACCATTGCTCGCGAACTCCATGATTCTATTGCACAATCGCTCTCCTGTATGAAGATGCAGGTCAGCTGTTTGCAGATGCAGGGCGACGCGCTCCCGGAAAACAGTCGTGAGTTGCTAAGTCAGATTCGTAACGAGCTGAACGCCTCCTGGGCACAGCTACGTGAATTGTTGACGACCTTCCGTTTGCAGTTGACTGAGCCTGGGTTGCGGCCTGCGCTGGAAGCCAGTTGCCAGGAATACAGCGCTCGCTTTGGTTTTACGGTGAAGCTGGATTATCAGCTGCCGCCGCGCCTGGTCCCTTCACATCAGGCGATCCACCTGTTGCAGATTGCCCGTGAGGCCCTAAGTAATGCGCTTAAACACTCTCAGGCCAATGAAGTGATCGTGACGGTGGTGCAAAATGGCAAACAGGTCAAATTGACCGTTCAAGATAACGGCTGCGGCGTACCGGAAAACGCCGAACGCAGTAACCACTACGGCATGATTATAATGCGCGACCGTGCGCAGAGCTTGCGCGGCGATTGCCGTGTACGCCGTCGAGAGACAGGCGGTACCGAAGTTGCTGTCACTTTTATTCCCGAAACAAACTTCACAGAAGTCCAAGGAGATACCCATGAGTAATCTGGAACCGGCAACCATCCTGTTGATCGACGATCATCCGATGCTGCGCACCGGTGTAAAACAGCTTGTCAGCATGGCGTCCGATATCACCGTGGTCGGCGAAGCCAGTAATGGCGAGCAGGGTATCGAGCTGGCTGAATCCCTTGATCCCGATCTGATCCTGTTAGATCTCAACATGCCGGGTATGAACGGTCTGGAAACGCTTGATAAGCTTCGCGAGAAATCGCTGTCCGGACGCATCGTCGTTTTCAGTGTTTCCAACCATGAAGAAGACGTAGTGACCGCCCTGAAACGCGGTGCTGACGGCTATCTGTTGAAAGACATGGAGCCAGAAGATCTACTGAAAGCGTTGCAACAGGCTGCCGCCGGCGAAATGGTACTGAGCGAAGCCTTAACCCCGGTTCTGGCCGCCAGCCTGCGTGCAAACCGTGCGACCTCCGATCGTGATGTGACTCAGTTGACGCCGCGTGAACGCGATATTCTGAAGCTTATCGCCCAGGGTCTGCCTAACAAGATGATTGCGCGCCGCCTCGACATCACCGAAAGCACGGTGAAAGTGCATGTGAAGCATATGCTGAAGAAAATGAAGCTTAAATCACGCGTTGAAGCCGCGGTATGGGTGCACCAGGAACGCATCTTCTGATAACGCGAGTATTAACGAGGATCATTTCCCGAAACGGCATTAAACGGTTCGGCCAGTGATAGCGTGATCTCATTGGAAGAGACACGCTGGCCCTGCTCGTCTTCCACAACGACAGAGAGCCGCCAACGGTTGGTTGCTCCTTCACTGCTATCCCACTTCGGCATAATAATCGTCCAGCCCTGCGCACTGCGAGGATGGCTTCCGGCCGTTAAACTCAATGCTTGCGTGTCTCCCTGCCATGTCAGATGGCGGATGCCATACTGACTACGCACCTGCAATTTCAACGCTACCGTCTCGCCGGGTTTCAGATCCCACGGCGGTGTTGTCAGAAATACAGATAAGGTTTTACGCTGGCGATATTCCAGCGTTGGCAGGCTGTTACGCTGAGGATCGTCATAACGGCTCCCGCGCAGCGATCGGCTGCTTGCAACTTCACTCACCATTAACTGTTTTTTTAGCGGAACGCCAAAACGATAATTGAGGGTCAATCCCAGATTATTTTGGCTTATCCCGCTTTCGCCCTGTTTATGCTGCGCGGTCACCGTAATCAACGGCACTGACGTATAGCTCAGTCCCAAATTTACCGCCACCGGGTTGCGGTAGCCCGTTCCCGAGTGGAAAAGGTCCACCCGATCGCCAAAATATTGCTCGACGCTGACGCTGGTATTGAGATGCTCATAAAAGGGTAGCCGCATCAACGCGGTAAGGTCGTAGCCCCGCGCCATCCTTTGTTCCTGTGTTGAAGAATGATTCTGCCACGAGGAAAACGGCTGGTAGTAGTTCGCAGATAGCCGCAGATACTCTCCCCACGCCTCGGCGCCAAACCCGCCGCGCGGCAGATTCTCATCCAGCAGGTTATCGTAAAAGGTGTTGTAGCCCAGCAACCAACCGTCGCGTACCCAGCGTTGTCCAATCCCCGCATTACTCACCAGCCCTTCGTCACGTTGGGTAAGCCCCAACTGACTCCAGGTCAGAAAGCGTTGATTATCCTGCCACGGAATAAACCAGCTTCCCCGACTGCCGGTAAAACTGCCTTCATTATCCACCTGCAGCCCAACGCTGGCATTCCCCCACGGAGAAAGCCAGGATTCAAGCTGTTGATTTACCTGCTCACTGACCGTGTCGCGAACCTGACCAAATGCAAACTGTTTGGCTTGCTCGCCAGTATCAAGTCCGTTATCGATCATGCTGGCTTCACCAAAAGCTTTGACCACTTCAGCGAACTGTTTTTCGCCCGCGCGTGATTCTGGCGCCATACCGAGGTCTGGCAAGCCATCATTGTTGTTATCGAAAGGGTTTTCAGCACGCTGCATGAAGGAAGACTGCGCACTGGCAGTACCTCCTGCCAGCAGCAAGAGTGTGAATACAGCACAAAAAGCGTGAAAATAACGGCTCAAATCGTCAGTTGTTTCTTACATCAATAAATTATGGCGTAGTACTTAACCTAAACCATAACGCCTTCAGCCATGATTTACAGCCCTTATCCCCGTTTTCAGGCTTTTCTGACCCGGAAAAAAGGGGTACTTACTGATTTGCCCCTCCGTTATTTTCCACAGCAGACAACACGGAGTAACATAGCCGCTGGTAATTATCCCTCCCATTCGACAACAGGAGTCAAAATGCAAAAGATAGTGATCATCGCGAACGGTGCAGCCTATGGAAGCGAGTCGTTATTCAACAGTCTGCGTCTGGCCATCGCTCTGCGCGAGCAGGAGGGCAGCCTCGACCTGCGTTTGTTTTTAATGTCGGATGCCGTCACGGCAGGGCTGCGCGGGCAGAAACCGGGGGAAGGTTATAATATTCAGCAAATGCTGGAAATCCTGACAGCACAAAACGTTCCGGTAAAACTCTGCAAAACCTGTACCGATGGCCGCGGGATCACCGCACTGCCGTTAATTGATGGCGTTGAAGTCGGTACGCTGGTGGAACTGGCTCAGTGGACGCTGGCAGCAGATAAGGTTTTGACCTTCTGATGCCAACCCTTTCAGGCAAGCGTACTGAAAGTGCCGGAAATTTCCCAATTTAATCTCAGATGGGCGCGGTTTCGTTAAACGTAAGCTCGCCCTTTCAACCCTTTTAAGGGATTTTGTCATTTTTGTTTAACCGTTATGCCATTTTTTGATCAAAATCAGCATCCTGCCCCCTCCCCTTTGGTGTTATGCAATGAGTGAAATGTGAACAACATCACGCAGCACTTTCGACAGAAAGTACGTTGTTTTCAAGAACGGGGTGAAAAATGGCATTAGTGAAGGCAAGTTTGAAATTATTTGGTGGCGATACGGTGGTGGTACGCTGTTCGGAGCGTTGTCACATCCATCTGATGAGCGAGAAAAATCACGTCAAAGACACGCAGACCGACATTTTAAGCGTGCAGAATCGTGATAACGCATGGCTGACCGTACCCTATACCGGCGTCTGGAACGTGCTGATCGACAGCCACAGCCAGTCTCTGGAGCATTCAATCAGTTATATTGCAGCCTGATGATGTAATGCCCGAAAGCAGCTACGCTTATCGGGCACACAACAGATAACCCGGCAACGCTTAGGCAAATCCGGGTCGCATGACGCCTTCCGGCAGGTTCTCTCCCAACAATCTTTTGACCGTAATCACCAGATCGTTAAGACAGTCATCCTGCATCCCCAACTTCACCAATTCCTGTTCCAGCGAGAACAGATATTGCGCGTTGGTTCCCAATGGCCCACTGGCAGAAGCAATAAGCGGCGCGATAACCTGAGCACGGGTATCGGACTCAAACAATGGATGTCGCGGATCCATAATAAAGACCAGCGCACTCACCGTTCGGCCATCATCCAGCGTGAGCTGACACCAGGTTGGAAGATAACATCCGGTGATCATTTCACGCTTCCACAGCAGGGACAACTCTTGCTCCAGCGAGGCATCCGGTAAACGGTAAGCCACACCCGTAGTGCGCCCCCCCTCTTTCAGGGCCAACATCCGTCCCGGCTGACACGCCGTTCCTCGCCCTGCCGTCAGGCGTAAACAAAATGCGCGATGCCAGCCGACTAACGTCCCGGTACAGGACTCTTCAAACTCTAACGCCGGGTTCCACATCAACGATCCATAACCAAAGATCCACACCGGTCCATCATCTGGACGGCAGGCAAGCGTGGCGGCCAGTGAGGCTGCCCGTTGTTCCGCCGACCAGAGTAGTGATTCTTCAATATCACCAAATGCCGTCTTACAGTCAGCATTCAATAAAAAATCACGCGTTAACACCTTACACCTCCGCCACTGCGACTTCCCTGCGACAACTTTTTTGACGCCTTCCAGGCTTTTTTACTGCTCATTTTGAAACCAATACCAGGACAATAGGCAATTCACCGGCTGCATGCAAGGCAACAAAGGCTCAACGGCACTTTATATCCTCTTTTTATGTCCCGGTCTGGCGCGACCGTTAGCATATCATCGTGTGATATTTTGATTGATTCAGAAACCTAACATCTTGTTATTTAAATGCTCTCTAAACAAGACACACCATTTTGTTCGCTTTGAAGCAAAAAATGGTCCATGCCGTAAAATTACGTAAAATCAGATCGGAAATACCGAAAGATCTGTTATTTTTTACATTCTTTAATACATTTATAATTATAAGCACCTGCAGAGATGGAGAATTAATGACATGACACATGCACATGAGGCGGTAAAAACCCGCCACAAGGAGACCTCACTCGCCTTTCCGATTTTGGCGCTGGTAGTACTGTTCTTTTGGGGGAGCAGTCAGTCACTACCAGTGGTCATCGGCATTAACGCACTAGCCCTTATTGGTATATTAAGTAGCGCATTCAGCGTTGTCCGTCATGCAGACGTATTAGCTCACCGGCTTGGTGAACCCTATGGCTCGCTGATTCTCAGCCTTTCGGTGGTTATTCTCGAAGTCAGTTTAATTTCCGCATTAATGGCAACCGGTGACGCCGCGCCCACGCTAATGCGCGATACGCTCTATTCCATCATTATGATCGTCACCGGTGGGCTGGTCGGGTTTTCATTACTGTTGGGTGGCCGCAAATTTGCTACCCAGTATATGAACCTGTTCGGTATTAAGCAGTATTTAATTGCGCTATTCCCGCTGGCCATTATCGTGCTGGTATTCCCGATGGCATTACCGGGAGCGAATTTCACCACCGCGCAGGCACTGCTGGTAGCCTTAATTTCAGCAGCAATGTACGGTGTATTTTTGCTGATCCAGACCAAAACACACCAGAGCCTGTTCATTTACGAGCATGAAGATGAGGGGGACGGCGACGACCCACATCACGGTAAACCTTCAGCGCACAGCAATCTGTGGCACGCCGCCTGGCTTGTCATCCATTTGATTGCCGTTATTGCCGTCACCAAAATGAACGCCAATCCGCTGGAGACGTTACTCACTGAGCTGAATGCACCCGTGGCATTTACCGGTTTCCTGGTGGCGTTGCTTATTCTCTCCCCAGAGGGTTTAGGTGCATTGAAAGCGGTACTGAACAATCAGGTGCAGCGAGCGATGAATTTATTCTTCGGCTCCGTACTTGCCACCATCTCACTGACCGTACCCGTCGTCACACTGATTGCGTGGGCAACAGGGAATGACCTGGTATTCGCGCTGGGCGCACCAGAGATGATTGTCATGGTTTCTTCGCTGGTGCTGTGCCATATCTCCTTCTCCACCGGACGCACCAATGTGCTCAACGGTGCAGCGCATCTGGCACTGTTTATCGCCTACCTGATGACGATATTCGCCTGATAATCAACTCAGGTGCAACCCACGGCCCTTTGCAGGGCCGTTTTTTTATCCATGCTTATTGCTCTGGGTAGACCTGTTGGCCATCCACAAACGTGAATAGTGCTTGTGTCTGGTGCAGTTTATCTGCCGCAACGGTCAGAATATCCTGATCCAGAACGGCAAAATCAGCGAGCTTGCCAGCGCGTAAACTCCCTCTCTGCTGTTCGGCAAATGCCAGCCAGGCGGCATTTAGCGTATACATTTTTAACGCATCTTCCCGGCTGACCCGGCGTTCCTCATCACGTACAGAGCCGTCGAGCGCTTTCCCCGTCACATGGTATTCAATGGCATGCCACACACCCGCAACGCCTATTCTTGTCGCATCCGTCCCCCCGGCAACGATCACGCCTTGCTCCAGTGCGGGTTGAATGGGGGATGACTGCGCTGCAACGGTTTTACCAGTAGCGCGTTCAATGGCGGGAGATTCAAAATACGGCCCCATCTGCACGGAATAGGCTAAACCTAATTGCTTCATCCGGGCTATCGTCTCTGCCGTACCGGTATTTAAATGGGCAATTGACCAGCGAAGCTGGGTAATATCATGCGATTTCGCCACCTCGCTAATGACATCCAAAATCGCGTCTGCGCTATTATCGGTATAAGCATGTATTTCAACGGGGACACCTTCCTGCGCCGCCAGCTGTAACACCTTATATTGTTCCTTTTTGGCAGCTGGCGATGAACTAAATCCGGATGACATCCGCACGCCATCATTCATTTCCAGCACCAGGCTTTCACCAAAACCTAAGAAGGATATTTTCCCATCATCATGCACTGCCGGACGAAACGCCAGACGCTGTTTAAACCACTCGGCCTCATTACCGGGCGGTGCAGATAAGCGATACCCAACACGCATCCTCATTGGCTGCTGTTGCTGAAATTTAAAGAAATCGCGATAGGCCTGTTCTTGCCCTGCTGAAGGGTCAATAAAACCCACGACGCCCCGTTTATTTAAATAGTGAATAAAGGCGTTGAGGTTTTCTCCTACATTATTATCCTGACTGATCTGAGCGAAAAGTTGGTTAAAACTGCCAATGG
The DNA here is from genome assembly GCF_033341895.1 of Citrobacter sp. HN-141. Lineage (NCBI taxonomy): Bacteria > Pseudomonadati > Pseudomonadota > Gammaproteobacteria > Enterobacterales > Enterobacteriaceae > Citrobacter > Citrobacter sp. HN-141. The sequence goes on from NZ_JAWPBF010000016.1 coordinate 63,228, forward strand.
TGCCGCGTAATTTCCCCGTGGCAAAACCTTTATCGTTGCGCTCTATAACTATTCCAGCGGGGATAGCTGGCGTAGGGCTGTTTAGCTTGAGAGCATCAATAGCATGTTGATTTAACAACGCATAATCATAAAGGCTCTGAACATATGCAGGGTTTGCAGGCAGCGCCTGATTAAGTTCCTGAAGGGTTGGTTCTCGCTTTTCGGCAAATTGTTCAGGTATCCATGATCCTACCACGGCCACCCACTGCGCCGCGTTTTTCTCTTCTGCCGATTGCGACAGTTTGCGCAGGGCATCAGGTAATGTTTTGGCATCAAACCAGTAGGTTTCGAATGAGAACGTCCTTCCTGCGCGAATACCATGCAGATGCGCATCAATTAATCCTGGGATCACCGTTTTACCCGCAAGATTAATTTCTCGCGTATTCTGTCCCGACCATTTTTTAATCTCTTCATTATTTCCGACAGCAATAATGTGTTGCCCTTTTACCGCCAGAGCCTGCGCATTTGGCTGTTGTTCGTCCATGGTAATAAGCTGGCCGTTATACAAAATAACATCAGCCTTATCCTGCGCAGAAGCCAAAGAGGATGTCCCCATCAGCATTATAGCCAGTGCCATATTACGCATCGCAGGAGGGGGCGTTTTGAAGCAAAGGCCCATTTTACTCATCATGTTTATCTTCCTTTTGTGTGCAAAGCTAATCAGGAAACCTGTGCCGAAACGCAAGGCTGGCAAGTTGCGCGCTGGATACCAGTCGTTCAAGCGAGTGTCCGCCACGCGCTTTTCCTGACAAACCCAGCATCGTGGTACAGACGTAATCGGTCATACTTTTCGCCTCTGCGGGGTAACGCTGGGCAATAAAGTTATGGATCTTATTTTCAGCAATCGAGTAGAACGCGCGGGCGGCATTGCGTGCCTGTGGATCATTGCAATGCGTTCCTTCCAGCACTAAACATCCTGTCGCATCAGGATCGGCAGCATAATGACGAGCCGCCTCCTCAAGCAGCGTTGCCAGACAGTCAGCAACGGGCCTGTCGGCACGTAAAATATCGTCAAAAGGGATCGCGTCGGTTTGCACGTAACGCCTCAATACTCGCTGATAAAGGCCGAGCTTATTCCCAAAAGCAGCGTAGAAACTGGGAGGTTTGATACCCAGAACCTGAGTGACATCCGCCACGCTAACGGTATCGTAGCCGCGGGCGTGAAATAAAGGTTGCACCGTCGCAACCGCCTGTTCCGGGTCAAAATTACGCGGTCGCCCCGGCGCACGCGAACATTTTGTAGTGATCATTATAAATCCATTGACAGAAAACCATGCGGCTATTATATATCGATCACTACATAATTGTTCAAGGAGTATCTGATGTCTTCATTCAAGGGTAAATCGGTGCTGGTTCTTGGTGGTAGTCGTGGGATCGGCGCGGCAATTGTACGCCGCTTTGCCGCGGAGGGGGCATCCGTCACCTTCACATACTCCGGCTCTCCTGACGCCGCCAAAGCGCTGGCCGATGAGACTGGCACCCGCACGGCGCAAACCGACAGTGCCAAACGCGAGGACGTTATCGCACGGGTGCGGGAAAGTGGCCCGTTAGATGTGCTGGTCGTTAACGCTGGAATTATCCTGTTCGGCGACGCGCTGGATCAGGACCCTGATGAAGTTGAACGTCTTTTCCGCATTAATATTCACGCCCCCTACTACGCCGCGGTGGAGGCTGCACGCCAGATGCCTGAAGGTGGACGAATCATCATTATCGGTTCTGTAAACGGTGACCGTATGCCCATCGCCGGTATGGCTTCTTATGCGTTAAGCAAGTCGGCACTACAAGGGATGGCAAGAGGGTTGGCTCGTGATTTTGGTCCGCGTGGTATTACGGTGAACGTTGTGCAACCCGGCCCAATTGATACCGATGCCAATCCGGCAGAAGGTCCGTTGAAAGAGCTGATGCACAGCTTTATGGCGCTAAAACGACATGGGCGACCGGAAGAAGTTGCCGGAATGGTTGCCTGGCTTGCTGGCCCTGAAGCAGGGTTTGTGACAGGCGCAATGCATACTATTGACGGCGCGTTTGGCGCCTGACGGGAATAACAGGCCGGAAGAATACCCCCCGGCCTGTTCAACGCTCTTAGTTTTCAGTGTCCAGCTCATCGAAGCTTTTCACCAGATCATCGATTGCTTTGATCTGCGTGAGGAACTGTTCCAGTTTCGCCAACGGCAGCGCGGACGGACCGTCGCATTTGGCATGGGCTGGATCCGGGTGCGCTTCAATAAACAGACCCGCCAGGCCTACCGCCATACCGGCGCGAGCCAGTTCGGTAACCTGTGCACGACGACCGCCGCTTGCTGCGCCAAACGGATCGCGGCACTGCAGCGCGTGGGTGACGTCAAAAATCACCGGAGAGTTACCGGAAACTTTCTTCATCACGCTAAAGCCCAGCATATCGACAACCAGGTTGTCATAACCAAAGTTCGCACCACGGTCGCACAGGATAACCTTGTCGTTACCGCCTTCATGGAATTTATCCACGATATTGCCCATCTGGCCCGGGCTCACGAATTGCGGTTTTTTCACGTTAATAACAGCGCCCGTTTTCGCCATCGCTTCGACCAGATCGGTCTGACGCGCAAGGAATGCCGGAAGCTGAATCACATCCACCACATCGGCAACAGGCTGTGCCTGGCTGGCTTCATGAACGTCGGTGATCACTTTTACGCCAAACGTCTGCTTCAGTTCCTGGAAGATTTTCATCCCTTCTTCAAGGCCTGGCCCACGGTAAGAGTGGATGGAAGAACGGTTGGCTTTATCAAAGGAGGCTTTGAACACGTAAGGGATACCCAGTTTTTGAGTAACGGTTACGTAGTGCTCACAAATGCGCATCGCCAGATCGCGGGATTCCAGCACGTTCATTCCGCCAAACAGCACGAACGGCAGGTCATTTGCCACGTTGATGTCGCCAATGCTAACCACTTTTTGTTTCATAGGATCGCCTTAAACGGTAGGTAAAGTGTTATTAATCAATGCAATACAATTTGCTTGTGCGAAATAGTATTAATCTGCGCACGGATCATTTCGCTGATCGGGTCTTCCGGACACTGCTCAACGAAATAACTTAAATCTGTCAGCGCAACATGTTCACATTCCAGCTGCGCGTAAATCAATCCGCGATCGCGTATTTCATACGGATCCTCAGGATTAAACTGCAATAATGCTTCGCTGGCTCGCAGCGCCAGTTCCATTTGCCGCTCTTCCATTAGCGAAGATTTCAGCGTGTCGAGCAGTTTACGGATCACTTCCGCGTTATCCGCTTCGTCAAGATCCTCGTTGAACAGTTCGGCAACCGGGCTAATGTTACCCTTCAGCCACACTTCCAGCGTGTGTTCATTTAACGTTTCGCCATTGAACGGGTTGATCAACCACATTTCACCTTCCAGCGATTCAATACGCAGGATCAGCTGCGTCGGGAAAATCACCGGAACCAACGGCAGATCCAGTCGGTTAGCAATCCACAATAAGATGGCACCGAGTGAAACCGCACTGCCCTGACGATTTTTCAGGACCTGGTCGAGCCATAGTGCATCAGAAAGACGGTAGACGCCGTGGGTGTCCGTAAACCCCCATTCGCCATAAAAAAGTGCCAGCAGTTTTTCCAGTTGCTCATCCTGAGACAGGAGCTGGCTAATTTCTTCTTGCGCCTGACTCACCAGACGTTCCAGTTCGTCATAGACAGTTTGTGTTGGAAAATCCAGACGGATTGACTCCGACGCCAGGATCATCCCATCACATAACGGCGCTTTATTAAATTCGAAATCAGCTAACGACCTCATGACTTACCCCAGTAACGGTATTTTTGTGGTGGCGAGTTTAATGATGATGTACAGCACCACCAGCGCCAGCGGAAATGCGATTAATCGCGCCTGCTGGCTGCGCGCCCGACGGTAATCGAGCGCAATAAAACCCAAAACGATGTAAATGATAACCCCAAACAGCTTTTCAGTCAGCCATGTCCCCTGTTCGGTGAATGGCAGGATGTGCGTTTTAGCGATCAACGCCACGCCGCTGAGCAGTAAAACGGTATCAATGATCGGTGGCAGAATACGCGTCCAGCGCGCCGATGCAAGGCGTGCATTGGTAGAACGCCACCAAAAACGCAACGTGAATAGCCCGACAGAAAGCACGATGCTAACGAGATGAATAGTGAGTAGCGTGCTGAACGTATTCATGATGGGATGCGCCCGAGCGTAACCCGCTCGTTGCCGCCATAGTCACGACAGGTTTCAACCGCCTGGTAACCTGCGCGGGTAAACGCATCGCGCACCGCCTCACCCTGCTGCCAGCCATGTTCCAGCAACAGATAACCGCCCGTGGTCAACACACGGCGGGACTGATCGATGATAAGTATGATATCCGCCAGACCATTCTCGCCTGCGACCAGCGCCGACAGTGGCTCAAAGCGCACATCGCCCTGCGCCAGATGCGGGTCCTGCTCATCGATGTACGGCGGGTTACTGACGATCATCTCAAACTGTTGCCCCGACAAGGCGCTGAACCAGTTGCTTTGCAACACACGCACATTGTCGATGGCCAGATTCAGTCGATTGCGGTTTGCCAGGTCGACGGCATCCGGCATGCGGTCAACTGCTGTCACCGTGCAATCCGGACGCTCAGACGCCAGCGCCAGCGCGATGGCACCAGTACCAGTGCCCAGATCAAGAATACGGCACGGCGAGGCAGGCAAACGCGCCAGTGCCTGTTCAACCAGGCACTCGGTATCCGGACGCGGAATGAGCGTGGCGGGTGAAACAAACAGCGGCAGCGACCAGAACTCACGAACACCGGTTAAGTGCGCGACGGGCTCCCCCCGCTGACGGCGCGCTACCAACGCGTTCAGCTGTTCACACTGCTCGTCGGTTAATTGCGTTTCGCCAAAAGCCAGAATATAGGTTCGCCCTTTGCCTGTGACAAACTCAAGTATGATCTCGGCATCACGGCGCGGGCTTTCGCTTGCCTGTAATTGGCTGATGGCTTCACGCAGCCAGTGCTGATAGTCCATTAATCTTGCTCGGACAACGCCGCCAACTGGTCGGCCTGGTATTCCTGGACAATCGGCTCAATAAGCATATCCAGTTTACCTTCCATCGCTTCATCCAGACGGTATAGCGTCAGGTTGATGCGGTGATCGGTCACACGCCCCTGCGGGAAGTTATAGGTACGGTTGCGATCGCTACGATCGCCGCTGCCCAGCAGGTTGCGACGCTCAGAGGCTTCCGCCTGCTGACGTCTGGCCACTTCGGCGGCACGAATACGCGCGCCCAGCACCGACATCGCTTTCGCTTTGTTTTTATGCTGCGAACGTTCGTCCTGACACTCCACCACGATACCGGTTGGCAAGTGGGTGATACGGATTGCGGAGTCGGTGGTGTTAACGTGCTGCCCCCCTGCCCCCGATGACCGGAAAGTATCAATACGCAGATCGGCTGGGTTGATATCCGGCAGTTCTGCTTCCGGCAGTTCCGGCATTACCGCGACCGTACAGGCAGAAGTATGGATACGTCCCTGAGATTCGGTCGCCGGAACGCGCTGTACGCGATGACCGCCGGACTCGAATTTCAGTCGACCATACACGCCATCACCGCTGACTTTGGCAATAATTTCTTTGTAGCCACCATGTTCGCCTTCGTTGGCGCTCATGATCTCTACCCGCCAGCGACGCGATTCAGCGTAACGGCTGTACATGCGGAACAAATCGCCCGCAAACAGGGCAGCTTCATCACCACCGGTTCCCGCACGCACTTCGAGGAAGGCGTTACGTTCATCATCAGGATCGGTTGGCAGCAGCAGAACCTGCAGATGCTGTTCCAGTTGTTCACATTTTTCTTTTGCTTCGCGCAGTTCATCCTGCGCCATTTCACGCATTTCAGGATCGTCGAGCATCATCTGTGCCGTTTCGATATCTTCCTGAACCTGTTGCCAGTCCGTAAAACAACGGGAAACATCACTTAATTGCGCATATTCGCGCGACAATGCACGAAAGCGTTCCTGGTCTGCGATAGTTCCCGCATCCCCGAGCAGCGCCTGAACTTCTTCATGGCGTTCATGCAGGGCTTCCAGTTTGGCAACGATAGAAGGCTTCATAGGCGTAAATGCACCCTGTAAAAAATGAGATTGGTGTACTGCTACTCCAGCCCGAGGCTGTCGCGCAGAATATTCAGGCGTTCACTGTCCCCGTCACGGGCGGCCTGTTGAAGTGATTTGGTTGGTGCGTGGATCAGGCGGTTAGTCAGTTTCCACGCCAGGTCCTGCATAATGGCTTGCGCATCACCGCCCTGTTCCAGAGCAGCCAACGCTTTGGCGGTCAGTTCATCACGGATTTGTTCAGACTGACTGCGATAATCGCGGATGGTCTCGCTTGCGCTTTGTGCTCGCAGCCAGGCCATAAACTCGCTGGTTTCCTGCGCCACGATGGTTTCCGCTTCCACGGCGGCCGCTTTGCGCTGCGCCAGGTTATGCGAAATGATGCTTTGCAGGTCGTCAACACTGTACAAATAGGCGTTGGACAGTTTGCCCACTTCCGGTTCGACGTCGCGTGGTACCGCAATATCGACCAGCAGCATAGGCTGATTACGGCGATTTTTTAGCGCACGTTCGACCATCCCCTTGCCAATAATAGGCAGCGGGCTGGCGGTAGAACTGATAATAATATCGGCATCCTGTAAGCGGGCATCAATATCGCTCAGAGAAATCACCTCGGCGCCGACTTCATCGGCCAGCACCTGCGCACGCTCACGTGTGCGGTTGGCGATGATCATCTTCTTCACTTTGTGCTCACGCAGATGTCGCGCCACCAGCTCGATGGTCTCGCCGGCACCCACTAACAGCACGGTTACCGTGGAAAGGGATTCAAAGATCTGACGCGCCAGCGTACAGGCGGCAAAGGCGACGGACACCGCGCTGGCGCCGATATCCGTTTCTGTGCGTACACGTTTCGCAACGGAGAATGATTTCTGGAACATACGCTCCAGCGCACTGGCGTTCAGGTGACCTTTTTGCGAATCCGCAAACGCTTTTTTCACCTGCCCCAGAATTTGTGGTTCACCGAGCACCAGTGAATCCAGACCACTGGCAACGCGCATCAGATGGCTGACGGCGTCGTTGTCCTGGTGCCAGTACAGGCTACTGCGCAGATCTTCTTCGTTCAGATTGTGGTACTCACACAGCCAGCGAATCAGCGCTTCCTGCAGGTTATCCTGCTCTTCAACGCTGAGATACAGCTCCGTGCGGTTACACGTCGACAGCACTACCCCGCCCTGCACCATTGGCTGCGCAAGCAGGCTGTCCAGCGCCTGATCGAGCGTGTCCGGCGAAAACGTTACGCGTTCTCGCAGCGATACAGGTGCCGTTTTATGGTTAATACCAAGCGCTAAAAGGGTCATGTGTGCGGGAATAGTACCAGCGTTGATAAGGTTAGACTGCGTGCATCATACAGGATGCGTGCGGCCAATAAAAGAGACTGCCCCCTTTTGGAGTAATAGCTTACGGTTTAAATTAAGATAACGTGACCGTAGACGATATTCACGGTCGGCGCTAGCATTAAGGGTTATAACTGCAACCGCTGGCATTATTTTTCCGGATGGCGAAAAACGCGTCTTTTCCGACCTGCGGATTCAGTTTGTAGGCCTGATAAGCGCCGCGCCATCAGGCAATTAATGCACCGTATTACAAGGATTTGTCATCATTATGACCCTGCCTGATTTTCGCCTGATCCGTCTGCTGCCGCTGGCGGCCCTGGTTCTTACCGCCTGTACGCTCAACGCGCCGAAAGGTCCCGGCAAAAGCCCCGACTCGCCGCAGTGGCGCCAGCACCAGCAGGAAGTGCGCGCACTGAACCAATATCAGACACGCGGTGCGTTTGCCTATATTTCCGACCAGCAGAAAGTGTATGCCCGCTTTTTCTGGCAGCAAACTGGCCAGGATCGCTATCGTCTTCTGCTGACCAATCCGTTGGGTAGTACCGAACTGGAACTGAACGCGCAACCCGGCAACGTGGAACTCGTCGACAACAAAGGGAAGCACTACACCGCTGACGACGCTGAAGAAATGATCGGCAAACTGACCGGGATGCCCATCCCGCTGAACAGCCTGCGCCAGTGGATCCTTGGCTTGCCAGGCGATGCAACAGATTACAAACTCGACGATCAATACCGCCTGAGCGAAGTGAATTACAGTAAAGATGGTAAAAGCTGGAAAGTCGTGTACAGCGCCTACGACAGTAAAACGCAGCCAGCGATGCCGGCAAATATGGAGCTGTCCGACGGCGACCAGCGCATTAAGCTGAAAATGGATAACTGGATTGTGAAATGATGACCCACTGGCCCTCTCCGGCGAAACTAAATCTGTTTTTATATATCACCGGACAACGTGCGGATGGTTATCACACGCTTCAAACGCTGTTCCAGTTTCTCGATTATGGCGACGAGATGAGTATCAACGTACGCAATGACGGTGAAATTCACCTGTTAACGCCTGTTGATGGTGTTGAGCATGAAGACAACCTGATTGTGCGCGCCGCCCGTCTGCTCATGAAAACCGCCGCGGAACGCGGTCGCCTGCCAGCCGGCAGTGGCGCAGACATCAGCATTCTCAAGCGTCTGCCGATGGGCGGTGGTCTGGGCGGTGGCTCATCGAATGCCGCCACCGTTTTAGTGGCACTGAATCATCTGTGGCAGTGTGGGTTGTCTGTAGATGAACTGGCAATAATGGGCTTAACGCTGGGTGCCGACGTACCGGTATTCGTACGCGGTCACGCAGCCTTTGCTGAAGGCGTAGGAGAAATCCTGACGCCGGTTAATCCAGCAGAAAAGTGGTACCTGGTCGCCCATCCGGGAGTCAGTATTCCAACGCCGGTGATTTTTAACGATCCTGACCTCCCGCGTAACACGCCAAAAAGGTCAATAGAAACGTTACTAAAATGTGAATTCGGCAATGATTGCGAGGTTATCGCAAGAAAACGTTTTCGCGAGGTTGATGCAGCGCTTTCCTGGCTGTTAGAATACGCGCCGTCGCGCCTGACTGGTACAGGGGCTTGTGTCTTTGCTGAATTTGACACAGAGTCCCGTGCTCGCCAGGTGCTTGAGCAAGCCCCGGATTGGCTCAAAGGCTTTGTGGCGAAAGGTGTAAACCTCTCCCCATTGCACAGAGCGCTACTCTAAATCATTTGGGTTTCAGGAAGATGGCGAGATGACGAATCGCCAGACACATACAAAAGTATGTGTCTGGGGTGAGAAATTGATGCCAGCGCACATGAAACATGAATGATGACGAGTAAGCCGGGCAAGCTGAGTTGCGGTGACAACGTCACCCTGTTCCAGACGTTGCATCGCGCTCTTTAATACACCGCCTGGAGAGGATACTGCCTGGCCCGCACAGTTTTCGGCAGATTCTTTCCACCAATGGACGCATGCCTGAGGTTCTTCTCGTGCCTGATATGAAGCTTTTTGCTGGTAACGCCACCCCGGAACTAGCACAACGTATTGCCAACCGCCTGTACACTTCACTCGGCGACGCCGCTGTAGGTCGCTTTAGCGACGGCGAAGTCAGCGTACAAATTAATGAAAATGTACGCGGTGGTGATATTTTCATCATCCAGTCCACTTGTGCCCCGACTAACGACAACCTGATGGAATTGGTCGTTATGGTTGATGCGCTGCGCCGTGCTTCCGCAGGCCGTATCACCGCAGTTATCCCTTACTTCGGCTATGCACGTCAGGATCGTCGCGTACGTTCTGCTCGTGTTCCGATTACCGCTAAAGTCGTCGCGGACTTCCTGTCCAGCGTTGGCGTTGACCGCGTCCTCACCGTTGACCTGCATGCTGAACAGATCCAGGGCTTCTTTGATGTGCCGGTTGATAACGTATTCGGTAGCCCGATTCTGTTAGAAGACATGCTGCAGCTGAATCTGGACAACCCGATTGTGGTTTCTCCAGACATCGGTGGCGTCGTGCGTGCCCGCGCTATCGCTAAACTGCTGAACGATACCGATATGGCTATCATCGATAAACGTCGCCCACGTGCGAACGTTTCTCAGGTGATGCACATCATTGGTGACGTTGCGGGCCGTGACTGCGTGCTGGTTGATGACATGATCGATACTGGCGGTACGCTGTGTAAAGCAGCTGAAGCGCTGAAAGAACGTGGTGCCAAACGCGTATTTGCTTATGCAACTCACCCGATCTTCTCAGGTAATGCGGCAAACAACCTGCGCAACTCAGTAATTGATGAAGTCGTTGTCTGTGACACCATTCCACTGACCGACGAAATCAAAGCACTGCCAAACGTGCGTACGTTGACTCTGTCGGGTATGCTGGCCGAAGCGATTCGTCGTATCAGCAACGAAGAATCCATCTCTGCTATGTTCGAGCATTAATCGAGCCCGGCTCAAAAACCCGCTGCGGCGGGTTTTTTTATCCGTTTTATTTATTTGTATGATTTATGCCAACTTCAACTATCGTTTTTTAGATAGATGATGCGCTCATGGATGAAACATTATTGTGAACAGACTATTTTCCTCACATGTGATGCCTTTCCGCGCCCTCATCGACGCTTGTTGGAAAGAAAAGTATACCGCCTCACGTTTTACACGTGACCTGATAGCCGGGATTACCGTTGGGATCATTGCGATTCCGCTGGCAATGGCGCTGGCAATCGGCAGTGGCGTAGCACCACAGTACGGCCTGTACACCTCGGCCGTGGCTGGGATTGTCATCGCCCTCACCGGGGGCTCACGCTTTAGCGTATCAGGCCCTACGGCCGCCTTCGTGGTGATTTTGTATCCGGTGTCGCAACAGTTTGGGCTGGCAGGCCTGCTGGTCGCCACGCTAATGTCGGGAATATTCCTGATCCTTTTCGGCCTCGCTCGCTTTGGCCGCCTGATCGAATATATCCCGGTGTCCGTTACGTTAGGCTTTACATCGGGTATTGGTATCACCATCGGTACCATGCAGATTAAAGATTTTCTTGGCCTGCAGATGGCTCATGTCCCGGAGCACTACCTGCAGAAGGTCGGCGCGCTGTTTATGGCCCTGCCAACCATTAACGTTGGCGATGCCGCCATTGGCGTGGTCACGCTGGGGATCCTGATTTTCTGGCCGCGGCTGGGGATCCGTCTGCCAGGCCACCTTCCGGCGCTGCTGGCAGGCTGTGCGGTAATGGGGATTGTTAACCTGAGCGGTGGGCATGTCGCCACTATCGGTTCCCAGTTCCACTACATTCTGGCTGATGGTTCACAAGGCAACGGTATTCCACAGTTGCTACCCCAACTGGTATTGCCGTGGAATATGCCGGAATCAAACTTTACGCTGAGCTGGAGTTCATTGCAGGCGCTGCTACCTGCCGCCTTCTCGATGGCGATGCTGGGGGCGATTGAATCCCTGCTGTGTGCCGTCGTGCTCGATGGAATGACCGGTACGAAGCATAAAGCCAATAGCGAACTGATTGGTCAGGGCCTGGGTAATATTGTCGCCCCGTTCTTTGGTGGTATTACCGCCACCGCCGCGATTGCCCGTTCAGCGGCTAACGTTCGTGCCGGCGCAACGTCGCCAATTTCTGCGGTCATTCACGCGATCCTGGTGATCCTCGCCCTGCTGGTGCTGGCCCCGCTGCTCTCCTGGCTCCCTCTTTCAGCGATGGCTGCCCTGCTGCTGATGGTGGCATGGAACATGAGCGAAGCGCATAAAGTGGTGGATCTGCTGCGCCACGCGCCAAAAGACGACATCATCGTCATGCTGATGTGTATGTCTTTGACGGTGCTGTTCGATATGGTTATCGCCATCAGCGTCGGTATTGTTCTCGCTTCGCTGCTGTTTATGCGCCGTATTGCGCGCATGACGCGTCTGGCTCCGGTCAACGTAGACGTACCAGACGATGTACTGGTACTACGCGTTATTGGCCCACTTTTCTTTGCCGCAGCAGAAGGACTCTTTACCGATCTGGAGTCGCGTATTGCAGGCAAACGCATTGTGGTGCTGAAGTGGGACGCGGTACCGGTGCTGGATGCCGGCGGTCTGGACGCCTTCCAGCGTTTTGTTAAACGCCTGCCGGAAGGTTGTGAGCTGCGTATCAGTAACCTGGAGTTCCAGCCGCTACGCACCATGGCACGCGCGGGTATCCAACCCATCCCTGGTCGTCTGACGTTCTTCCCGAACCGCGATGCCGCGCTGGCTGATATTTAATCATACTATGTTACCGGCTTGCGCAGGCTTGCCGGTAACACTTCTCTTCTGTAAACGAGTCTGAGTTGCTATTATCCAGTTTCCCTGGTTCTGATGATATCTGCAACGATGAACACTGATACTGCATTTATATTCCGTGAAATAACTGAGGCTGATATTTCGGCCGTTCAGTCGTTTATTATCCACCATTTAAATCTCTATTTTAACGCCAACCGACCGGCACCTGAACCGCATACAGATGTATTAAATCTGCGCTCACACTACCTCCATCAACCCCGAAATCTGTTGCTCGGCGCATGGAATAACCGACAACAACTTATCGCTACGCTGGCGGTCTGCCAGTACGATGATCGAATACCGGCACTGCGTGGACGTTATCAATTATCCTCAACCGCTGAAATTTGTCGCTGCTATGTCGCACAGGAATATCGTCGGCAAGGCATAGGCAGCCAACTTGTCCTGCTGGCGGAACAATTTTGCGACCGACAACAATATAAAACACGCTATCTGCACACCCATCATTTTTTACCTGGCGGCTATCAATTTTGGTTACGAAATCACTTTACCGTCTATTTTGATGAAGGTGGCGAACAGCAAATCGTGCACATGGAAAAATACCAATAAAAATGTGACGTCGCGCAAATAATTAAACATCACAATTAATTTTGTTATTAATCGTGGTCTTCTCGACAAAGAAAACATTAATTGATCAACATCAAACAATTCTCATTTAGTTTATCGACATTTGTGCTTCCCACATAATTAATGTCACAACAATAAAATCAACACATTGATTTTATTGAATTAAAAACCAAAAGCAATTTTAAACCTACTTATTCAAGCGGTTGACGAGGCTATTCGATACCGATAAAGTCCCCACCGACAGTATTTCAGAATCTATTGATCATTTTGAAACGGAATATGGTGCGGATTATTTTAATCTTATGCCATAGCTGCCCCCGCAACTGTAAGCGGAAACTGAATATCACTGTGTCGTGAATTATCCACGACCGGTCACTGTAAAGAACGCATTTATGGGAAGGCCGATATTCAGATTGCCGCGAGCCAGGAGACCTGCTGTCAAGGTTGTATACATTGAGTGGACGGGATGGTCCATGGGGTGATTTATTTGACGAATATATAATATAATTTTTGAACAAATTGGCAACAATATGCTTTATTTTCATATTATCTTGCCCGCAGTTCACGATTAGATGTCATCTATCGTCATGTGCCTGTCCCGAATTTATGGAACGAAATGAACCATGACCAGACGTTCAGATTCTGGCATGAACGGGACAACACTAATGCACGCAAAAATAACTTCTGCTTATTGCAAACTTTCACTTCTGGCACTGACTGGCGCAGCACTCTTCCTGACCAGCAATATGGCTTCTGCGGCTAAAACAGAATATCCACTGACGATCAAAAACTGTGGTAGGGATATTACGTTTAATCATGCGCCAAAACGCGTGACTACCGTTGGACAAAACAGTACTGAAATCCTCTATTCCCTGGGTCTGGCCGATCGTGTTGTTGGGACATCACTGTGGTTTGGTCCGGTACCTGAACAGTACAAAGCGGCGAATGACAAGATTGCGGTCATTGCGCAAAACATCCCGAGTTTCGAAGGGATTATTGCGAAAAAACCGGATCTGGTGGCCAGTCAGTTTGAATGGCAGATTGGCCCTGCAGGCACAGTTGCCTCTTACGAACAATTTAGCGAATTACACGTTCCGGTTTATACCGCCCCAGCCGATTGCGCCAAAGACAACGAAGACGGCGGTGACGGCGTGCGTAAGAGCATGTTTGATATCGCCATGGTCTATCAGGAAATTGCCGACCTGGCGAAAATTTTTGATATGCAGGATAAAGGCGATGAGCTAATTGCCAGCCTGAAAGCACGTGAAGCCGCCGCGAAAGCGAAGATTGCCGGTATGGACAACAACGTATCTACCGTCTTTTGGTTCTCCAGCGCCGACCTGCAGCTTGACCCCTATGTCGCCGGGAAATTTGGCCCCGCGGCGTGGATAGCGCAATCTCTTGGGGTGAAAAATGTCATTGATTCCGCTGAGGAGTGGCCAACGGTAGGTTGGGAAACCATTGCCAAAGCCAACCCATCGGTCATCGTCCTCGGCGAGATGGGCCGTCGCCGCTTCCCGGCCGATGACTGGAAAGTCAAAATGGAATACCTCACATCCGATCCTGTTACCCGGCTGATCCCGGCAGTGAAAGAAAACCACCTGCCGGTGATCGACGTGCAGACCATGAACGCGGGTATCAGAACCATTGACGGGCTGGAAAAACTCGCCGATGCGCTGGTGCAATATGGCCTGGCGCACCCTCAGACGACTCACTAACTCTCGTCGCGCGTTATGCCTTATGCGGGCATAGCGCCCTTTCGTATCCCGGGAAGTCGTAAATAATGAGCGAATTACGCAGGACGCGCCATGCCATGAGCCAGCTTGCTGGCCGGACGCTGTTCCACGCGCTGTGGGTCAGCATGGTGATGTGCGGCGTCCTTCTGGCGGGCATTTCAATCGGTGAGACGGTTATCCCGTGGCGGCATGTCAGCCATACGCTGGCAAACCGCTTGTTTGATACACAGTATACGGTGGATGCGCTTGATGCCGGGATTATCTGGAACTACCGCCTGACCCGTGCGCTGGTTTCCGCCTGCTGCGGAGCCTGTCTGGCGGTCTCAGGCGTGGTTCTCCAGTCGCTGCTGCGCAATGCGCTGGCCGAACCTTACCTGCTGGGGATTTCTGCCGGAGCCTCAACGGGCGCGGTGCTCATTGCCCTGACCGGACTTGGCGCAGGGATCATTTCCATGTCGCTTGGCGCGTTTATTGGCGCACTGACGGCATTTTTGTTTGTCGCGCTATTAGCCATGGCGGCAAGGGGCAAAAGCGGCTCGGCCACCACGCAAATCATTCTCGCCGGGATTGCCAGTTCGCAGCTGTTCAATGCCATTACCTCACTCATCATTACGCGTTCAGCCAATGCCGAACAGGCTCGTGGCATCATGTTCTGGCTGCTGGGCAATCTCAGCGGGGTACGCTGGCCGGATGTCGTGCTGGCCATCCCTACTGCGCTGATTGGCATCGTCGTTTGCTTTTGCTACGCCCGCCATCTGGATGCATTCTCATTTGGCGCGGAATCGGCGGCATCGCTGGGCATTCCCGTTAAAGGCACCCGTGGCGTACTGATTGCCGCCGTGACAGGGATGACGGCCATCATGGTGTCAATCGTCGGCGCCATTGGCTTTGTCGGACTGGTCATTCCCCATGCTGCGCGGTTACTGGTGGGAAATCAGCACCATCGCCTATTGCCCGTCAGCGCTCTTACTGGCGCCATTTTCCTTATCGTCGCGGATGTTATTTCACGCACCTTGCTTCCAGGACAGGTCTTGCCGATCGGCGTGATTACCGCACTGGTCGGCGCACCTGCATTTGCCATCATTTTGATACGAGGGAATCCGGGGAAATGACCGCTAATCCTGTGGTAAACGCCCAGCATCTGTACTGGGAGGTCAAAGGCAAAGCCATCGTCAATGATGTCTCTTTTCAGGTCTCGCACGGTGAGTTTGTCGGTATTATCGGCCCCAATGGTTCCGGGAAAACGTCGCTGATTTCGCTCCTGGCGGGTTTACTGAAACCGTCTTCCGGGCACGTTACGCTAAATCACCAGGATATTCGTCGCTATTCACGCCGCCATCTGGCGCAAAAGGTGGCACTGGTTGAACAACAGGCTGAAACCAGCGAGCGTCTTACCGCTATTCAGGCGGTTTCGCTTGGTCGCACGCCATGGCTGAGCCTGCTGTCGCCGTGGTCGAGGAAAGACGACGATATTGTGCAGACGATGCTGGAAAAAGTCTCCCTACAAAACATGCAGCATCGCTGCTGGCATACCTTCTCCGGCGGAGAGCGTCAACGTCTGCACATCGCCAGAGCGCTGGCACAGCAGCCGCAGGTACTGCTGATGGATGAGCCGACAAACCATCTTGATATCCAGCATCAGATTGGCCTGCTCAATCTGGTTAAACGTGAAAAACTCACCGTCATCGCCGCCCTACACGACCTGAATCATGCGGCGATGTTCTGCGACCGCATCATGGTGATGAAGGCTGGACAACTGGCGATGCAGGGGCGTCCTGCCGCCATTTTTACCCGTGAAAATCTTAACAGCTGGTTTGGCATCGACGCGATTGTCGAACACGCGCCCGACGACGCAAGCTGTTTTATCCGTTACCAACGCCCCGCGTAAACACTGAAAGGAACCGCAATGAAACGTGTTAAGCAAAGTTTGCAAATCTTATGCCTGTTAGCCTTCACCTCGACGGCTTTTGCACAAACCTACGAAGTGCTGATGAAAAACCGCGGTACAGGCGGCCCGATGGTTTATGAGCCGGACTATCTGGCTATCCAGCCTGGTGATAGCGTGAAGTTTATCCGCAAACATAAGAGCCACAATGCCGCGTCGATTGCCGAACTCTCTCCCGCCGGATACCCCGGTTTTATCGGCAAAATCGATGAAGAGATTGAAGTGAAATACGACAACGCTGGTTTCTACGGCATCAAATGTTCACCGCACTACGCGCAGGGCATGATCATGCTGATTAAAGTCGGCGACGCCGTGTTACCCGACAGCTACCGCGCGTTCAAAGCCCCTGGTCTTGCCGATAAGCGTTTTCAGGAAATTTATACCCGCCTCGATAAACAGTAACGCGGTCATAAAGGGAGAATAACGGTGGTGGATAAAAAAACGCTTAGCGAAACAATCCAAACTCAGCGACGCGATTGCCTGTGCAAGCTGACGAAATTTGTCGGCGCAGCGGGCGTGACCGCCGCCGTCTGGCCACTCATTTCCGCGCTGGGTCCGGATGATAAAACGGTGGCGGAAAATGAACCTGTTGATGTCTCCCTCGCTGGCGTAACAGCAGGCCAGACGGTGAAGCGTATCTGGCAGGGAAAACTGATCCTGATTCGCCACCGCACGGCGGAGGAGATCGCCGCGGCGCGGCAAGCTGACCTGCGTCTACTGGCCGATCCACAGGCGGATAGCGAGCGGGTGGCAGCGGCACATCCCCAGTGGCTGGTAGTACAAGGTTACTGCCCCCACGCTGGTTGTGTACCCAATTCCAACCCCAACGGACAAGGCTGGGTCTGCCCGTGTCATGGTTCCGAGTTCGATACCTCCGGGCGCGTAACGCGAGGCCCGGCGACGGCGAATCTGGCCATCCCTGACTTTAGCGTGTCAGCTGACGGCCTGAGTCTGCGAATTGGTACGAAGGATGCCTGAGATGAAATCCGCTTATCCGTCACCCCCCTGGTATCACCTGCAGTTTCGTCTTCCCGTCCCCCGCTCGGTCGCTGGCGTGTGGATCTTTGCTATCGGTCTCATATTGCTGGTCATGCTGGGCGTGCAAATGCTCTCCGGTATCGTGCTGGCTATGTTCTATGTGCCTACAGCGGGATCCGCTTTTGACTCTATTGTTCATATTCTGCGCGCGGTCAGACACGGTGAGCTGGTGCGCAATCTGCATGCTATTGGCGCATCGCTTTTTTTCTTCGCCTGTTATCTGCATATTTTCCGGGCAATGTATTACAACGTCTACCGCAAACCCTATCTGAAGATGTGGGCAATCAGCGTGACGCTGTATGTGCTGTTGATGATCACTGCGTTTCTCGGCTATAGCCTGATTTGGGGGCAAAAAAGCTACTGGGCCGCTACGGTCATCACCAGTTTCGCCCGGGCGATACCGTTTATTGGCGATACGCTATATACCTTTTTAGTCGGTGGTTATATGCCCGGCACGCCGACATTAGGCCGTTTTTATGTCCTTCACTTTATCATTCCCTTCGCCATTGTCGTGGTTACGATATTGCACATCCGTACCGTCCAGTCGGCGTTTGCCCACGCGCGGAAGAAAACATTTTCGCCCAAAGAGTCTCAGCGTTTGTTGTTCGATTTTCGCATCACCGAAAGCGATGCTATCAAACTCACCCTCTTTTTAATGTTGTTCGCCTGGTTTCTGTTTTTCGCGCCGCACTATCTCAGCAGCGCCGATAACTTTATTCCGGCAGACCCGACACTCACACCGGCTATCGTCGCACCTGAATGGTACTTCCTGCCTTTCTTCTCCATTTTGCGCTGCTTCCCCAATGAACTGGCAGGCATCACTGCGATGTGCGCTGCGGTACTGATTTTCTATCTTCTCCCCTGGCTGGATACGTCACACGCGCGGTTTCGCAATAACAGTCGGCTGGTTAAAACCTTTTTTTGGCTTTGGGTCGCCAATGCGCTCTTTTTGGGTTGGTTGGGTTCAAAAGCATTGGTTGGGCCGGACTTAGTTGAGGGTTTTAGCGATGACGATGGCTGGACACGCGCGGCGTCTCAGCTTTCAACAGTTATTTATTTTGCATGGTTTCTGCTTGTGCTGCCGTGCCGACGTTTACTGGAACGACAGGACTGACATCATGGCGCGATTTCTAACCACTGTAACTCTGACTCTGGCTCTTTTCTTGAGCAACGCGATTTGCGCACAGCTACCCACCGCGCAGACATGGTCGTTTAGCGGCATGAACGGTAAACACGATAGCGAACAACTGCGACGCGGGCTGCAGGTCTATGAAGAGAAATGCCGGGCCTGCCACGGTATGAAATATCTCACTTTCAAAACGTTAACTAAAGCTGGAGGGCCACAACTCAGTGAGGCGGAGGCCAAAACACTGGCCAGCGGCTACGTCTTCGCGACAATTGAAGACGACGGTCAACCCGGCGAACGGGAAGGCAATCTGAACGATGTTTTCGCGTCACCTTATCTGAATGAACAGGAAGCAAAATACCTTAATAATGGCGCGCTGCCGGTTGACCTGAGCTATATCGTTCGAGCACGGACCTACGACCGCGGGTTTCCGCGCTTTTTACTGGATGCGTTCACCCCCTACACCGAGCAAGGCGCTGATTACGTTTATGCGCTGCTGACCGGGTATGCAACCGATGACCCGGAGATGAAAACCAACCGTTTTTTCCCTGGCGGGATGATTAATATGCCCAAACCGTTGGCTGACAATGACATCACCTGGGCTATGCAAACGCATGTTCCCCAAACGGAAGAACAGTACGCACGAGATGTCACCGCGTTTCTGGCGTGGGCCGCTGACCCGCAGCTTGAGAGTAGAAAACATCAGGGAGCGGTCGTTATGGGATATCTGGCGAGTATGCTGGCGTTATTAGCACTGTTACAGCGCAGGCGATCCCGCTCGCGCAGCAACGAGAAAAACTAACGACCAGTCAGCGAAACGCTGGCTGGTCTGCAGGTTATGTCAGCTCTTAGCTGTGGCGTTGGCTATCATTACGACGGCAGCGTTTGTCGTAATGGCGAACCCACCAGTAGCGGTCACTGATTTGCTCATGTCCACCGACGCGGGCACCCGCCAGCCAGAGGACGCCGCCAACAAAAATACTTAGCACGGCACCATGTGCGAAAAACTGTGGCAGATTAAATTGCGGTAACTGGTTTAAAATAGAGTAACCAACACCGCCGACCATCACCACCAACCCTAAAGCCATGAGCACGTTACCGAGTAACGAAGCGTTTTTGCGTTTCATGTGTCACCTCCGGAACTTTGGGTTGTTACAGGGAATACCCCTAATCCTTATGTGTAAAGTATAGACAACACTGTCATTCGCAAGTGCGCCTGTGATCACAAATACAAACACCAACGCAACAAAACTTTACAAATAAGCTACTGAACACCCTCAAATTCCAATAGTCCATTCCCGCAATTATTCTGTTTTCGGTGCGCCCCTCGCAGTTTTTTGTCAAGCGCGTCGGCAAACAGTAAACTACACGCCGGTTATAGACACACTCAGGACAAATTACGTGGCGATTAAATTGATTGTCGGCCTGGCGAATCCCGGCGCAGAGTATGCGGCAACGCGACATAATGCAGGCGCATGGTACGTCGATTTACTGGCAGAGAGACTCCGGGCCCCCCTGCGCGATGAGCCGAAATTCTTCGGTTACACCTCCAGAGTCACGCTCGAAGGTGAAGATGTCCGCTTGCTGGTACCGACCACATTTATGAATCTGAGCGGCAAAGCCGTTGGCGCGATGGCCAGCTTTTATCGCATTAACCCTGATGAAATTCTGGTCGCCCACGATGAATTAGATCTGCCGCCCGGCGTCGCCAAATTTAAGCTGGGCGGTGGTCATGGCGGACATAATGGCCTGAAAGACATCATCAGCAAGTTAGGCAATAACCCTAACTTTCATCGTTTACGCGTTGGAATCGGCCATCCGGGCGATAAAAATAAAGTTGTCGGTTTTGTTTTAGGCAAACCGCCTGTTTCAGAACAGAAGTTAATTGATGAAGCCATTGACGAAGCGGCACGTTGTACCGAGATTTTATTCAAAGATGGACTGACCAAAGCAACGAGCCGGTTACACACCTTTAAAGCGCAATAAGCAGCGATGTGCGGCATTTTTCTCGCGTGCTGTGTATAATAGGCAGAGTTATTTACTTTTCTACAATCTGTTTTCCATAACAGGTTGAATATCAAAAGATTAAGGTGATTTAAACATGGGATTCAAATGCGGTATCGTCGGTTTGCCAAACGTAGGCAAATCCACCCTGTTCAACGCGCTCACAAAAGCGGGTATTGAAGCGGCAAACTTCCCGTTCTGTACTATCGAGCCGAACACGGGTGTTGTCCCGATGCCCGATCCTCGTCTGGATCAACTGGCCGAAATCGTCAAACCGCAGCGTATCCTGCCAACCACAATGGAATTCGTGGATATCGCGGGCCTGGTAAAAGGCGCATCCAAAGGTGAAGGTCTGGGTAACCAGTTCCTGACCAACATTCGTGAAACCGAAGCTATCGGTCACGTTGTTCGCTGCTTCGAAAACGACAACATCATCCACGTGAACAACAAAGTGGACCCGGCTGACGACATCGACGTTATCAACACCGAACTGGCGCTGTCCGATCTCGATACCTGCGAGCGTGCTATCCACCGCGTACAGAAGAAAGCCAAAGGCGGTGATAAAGACGCTAAAGCTGAACTGGCCGCACTGGAAAAATGCCTGCCGCAGTTGGAAAACGCCGGTATGCTGCGTGCGCTGAAAAACCTGACTGACGAAGACAAGGCAGCCATCAAATACCTGAGCTTCCTGACGCTGAAGCCAACCATGTATATCGCCAACGTGAACGAAGACGGTTTTGAAAACAACCCGTACCTCGATAAAGTTCGCGAAATCGCCGACGCTGAAGGTTCTGTCGTGGTTGCCGTTTGTGCCGCTGTTGAAGCGGACATCGCTGAACTCGACGATGCTGACCGTGACGAATTTATGGCTGAACTGGGTCTGGAAGAGCCTGGCCTGAACCGCGTTATCCGCGCAGGCTACGAACTGCTGAACCTGCAGACCTACTTCACCGCGGGCGTGAAAGAAGTCCGTGCGTGGACCATCCCTGTCGGCGCAACCGCTCCGCAGGCAGCCGGTAAGATCCACACCGACTTCGAGAAAGGCTTTATCCGTGCACAAACTATCGCGTTTGAAGACTTCATCACCTATAAAGGTGAGCAAGGCGCGAAAGAAGCCGGCAAGATGCGTGCAGAAGGTAAAGATTACATCGTTAAAGATGGCGATGTGATGAACTTCCTGTTTAACGTCTAAATCATTTCTGTTGTCTGATGAGGCTCCATCGAACCTCATCAGTCCAGAGAGACAAAAAAACCACGCGATTGCGTGGTTTTTTTGTCTCTCTGGTTTGCTCAGAACAGCCGTATTACATTCCCTGATACAAAGGACCTTCGCCTCCCTGAGGAGCCGTCCAGGTGATATTTTGCGTTGGGTCTTTAATATCACAGGCCTTACAGTGCAGGCAGTTCTGCGCATTAATTTGCAGATGAGGTTGCTGCTCAAGCTCAACTATTTCATAGACACCCGCCGGACAGTAACGTGTCTCCGGGGCCGCGTACAACGGCAGATTGACCGTGAGCGGGATACGCTCATCTTTCAACCTCAAATGACAGGGCTGATCTTCTTCATGGTTAGTATTCGACAAAAACACCGATGAAGAGCGGTCGAATGTCAGCACGCCGTCAGGCTTTGGATAGTTAATCTTCGCCTCGCTGGAGGCGGGTTTGAGTGCCTGATGATCGCTTTGTTTCAGTGTTAACGTCCACGGTGTATGGCCTTTCAATAACAGTTGTTCCGCACCAAATAAGAGAGAGCCTGTATACAGCCCCTTCTTCATATAGGGTTTAAAGTTACGCGTTTGGTATAGTTCGCGGTACAGCCAACTGTCCTGGAAGCCCTGCTGATAAACCGCGGTCAGAGTCGCTTCATCTGCCAGATACTGCCCCTGAACCTGCGCGATATCTAAAGCCTCGAGAGTCGCCCGGGCAGCCAGCATTCCACTTTTAATCGCGCAGTGGCTGCCTTTGATTCGTGCGGCGTTTAAAAATCCAGCGTTATCACCGAGAAGCGCCCCCCCTCTAAAGCTCAGTATCGGCAGTGATGACAATCCTCCCGCAACCATCGTTCTGGCGCCATAGCTGAGGCGCTTCCCCTGTTGCAGATGCGCAGAAATGGCCGGATGCGTTTTCAAACGTTGAAACTCTTCAAACGGTGACAACCACGGATTACTGTAATTCAGCCCAACAACCAATCCCACCGCGACCAGGTTATCGCCATAATGGTAGACAAAGCCACCGCCGTAGGTTGCAGTACCCAACGGCCAACCCGCACAATGCACCACCAGCCCCGGTTGATGCTGTTCTGGGGGAACTTGCCACACTTCTTTCAACCCCAGTCCGTAGGTCTGGGGGGCGCTATCCCGGTCTAGTGCGAACGTCTCAATTACTGTTTTTCCTAGCTGCCCGCGGCATCCTTCAGCAAAAAGCGTGGTTCTGGCGAGCAAGTTGATCCCTTGCTGATACTGCCCGGTTGGCTGACCTGATTTGTCCAGTCCCATATCACCGGTAGCGACACCGATTACTGCACCCTGTTCATCATAAAGCACCTCAGTCCCCGTAAATCCGGCAAAGACTTCGACGCCCAGTTGTTCCGCCTGCTGGGCAAGTGTCTGGCACACCAGGCCAAGGCTCCCAATCACATTGCCATGATTTTTAAAGCATTCAGGTAACAATGCTTGCGGTACACGAATCTGCTTTTGGGCACCCAAAAACAAAAAACGATCTTCCGTCACTGGCGTTAGCGGTAATGACAGCTTTTGTTGCCAGCCCGGCAGCAGTTCATTCAATCCAACAGGATCGATGACCGCTCCGGACAATATATGTGCACCAATGCTGGCTCCTTTGTCGATCAGGCAAACGGAAAGCGTTTGCTGGCGCTGTCCCGCCAGTTGCTGCAGATGAATCGCCGCCGCCAGCCCCGATGGACCGCCCCCTACAATCAGGACATCAAACTCCATTGCCTCACGGTTCTTTTGGGTGTCGAGCGCTGACCTGTCTGGATGCATATGTCCTCCTGAGAAAGAAAAAACGTTATGGGGTCTGGCGGGTTACGCCAGCGCTTTCTCCAGCTCGGGTAAAATCTGGAACAGATCGCCTTCGATACCGTAATCTGCAATCTGGAAAATCGGCGCCTCTTTATCTTTATTAATGGCGACAATCAATTTGCTTTCTTTCATGCCCGCCAAATGTTGTATCGCACCGGAAATACCTACGGCGATATAGAGGTCGGGGGCAATAATTTTACCGGTCTGCCCAACCTGATAATCATTAGGCACAAAACCGGCGTCAACGGCTGCACGGGATGCGCCAATTGCTGCGCCAAGCTTGTCGGCAATGGTCTCAATAAGTTGAAAATTCTCTTTCGCACTCAGTCCGCGCCCCCCCGAAATGACGATTTTTGAGGTACTCAGTTCCGGACGAGAAAACGGCGTAAGTGATTGGCTCACATGGCGTGACAATGCCAGCGCGGCGGTTGGTTGAACCGGCGTTACCCGTACGTCATTCCCGGCATGTTGCGATGGCGTGAAGGCTGAACCGCGCACGGTAATGACCAGTTGTCCGCCATTATTGCGCACCGTTTCCAGGGCATTACCTGCATAAATTGGACGCACAAACGTATTTGCATCGCAGACTTCGGTGATATCAGAAATTTGTGCGACATCCAGCATTGCCGCCAACCGCGGTGCGATATTTTTTCCGTATCCGGTCGCCGGTAAAAGTACATGGGTGAAATCAGTCACCAGGGGAACAACCGCTGCGCACACTTCTTCCGCCAGAAGGCTGGCGTAATGAGGGGCGTCACAAACCAGTATTTCCGTGATCCCACCGAGGGTTCGCGCGGCATCCACAACGTTTTGGCACTGATGGCCCACAATCAGCAAGTGAACCCTCCCCTCGCCGCCGGCAGCAATGTGCTGCGCCGCAGTGAGTGTTGTCAGGGTGCTGCTTTTGAGCGTCTGATTATCGTGTTCGGCAATAACAAGAATTGATGTCTGACTCATTTCGGCATCCTCTGAGAATTAAATGGCTTTGTGTTCTTTCAGCACCGCAACCAGTTGGGCCGCATTTTCCAGCCACTGACAGCGGGTATTGCGTTTTTTCGGCTCGGTGATATTGAGGGTGGTTAACTGCTTCGAGGGTAGAAAATCCATAGATGCCAATGAGATAATCTCCAGAGGTTTATTCTTCGCTTTCATAATATTCGGCAGGCTCGGGTAACGAGGTTGATTCAGGCGCAGATCGGCAGTTACCACCGCAGGTAGTGCCAGGGAGAGCACCTCTAAACCGCCGTCGATTTCCCGGGTAACCGTAATACGTCCGTCATCGGTCACATCCAGCGCCGATGCAAAGGTTGCCTGACTGCACGCCAGCAATCCGGCCAGCATTTGCCCGGTCTGGTTGGCGTCATTATCAATCGCTTGCTTGCCCAGCAGGATGAGCTGAGGTTCTAGCTGGACGACAAGTCGCTGGAGTATTTTCGCGATGTCCAATGAACCGAATGTTGCCCCCTGTTCGGTTTCCACCAACAGCGCCTTGTCAGCGCCGCGGGCCAGCGCATTGCGTAGCGTTTCCTGAGAAGAAAGATCCCCGACTGAAACAACAACGACTTCACTTGCCACGCCGGCTTCTTTCAGACGCACCGCCTCTTCCAGCGCAATTTCGTCAAAAGGGTTCATCGACATTTTGACGTTTTCCAGCTCAGCACCGGTTCCATCAGCTTTGATGCATATTTTGACGTTATGGTCGATAACACGTTTCACGCCCACTAAGATTTTCATTTCGTATTCCTTCTGTTTTGTATGAGCGAGAAAACTAACGCTCTTCAGGCAAAATCAGTGCCGGTGCGATAGAGGGCGGCCAGAACCGCGTAGCCACAAAATAGACCACTCCGGTTGCCAGCAGGCCAACAATCCAGGAGATATCAGTCCCGCCCAGGCTTTCAACGAGTGAGCCGGTATAAAAGCTGGTCGCGATAAACGGTAACTGGACGACAATACCGAACAGATAAGTGAGGATGCCGGTCATGTTCCAGCGACCATAGCGTCCGTTAGGATCAGAGAGTGCGGGCAAGTCATAGCGCCCTTTGGTGACAAGGTAGTAATCCACCAGGTTAATCGCACTCCACGGGGTGAAGAAGGCCAATAAAAACAACAAGAATGCGGTAAACAACTTGAGAAATTCATGCTGTCCTAACAAACCGATCAGCGTAGAGAACCCCACCATGAGAATGATGAAAAACAGACGCATACCGGGTGATACGCTATGTTTTCCACGGAAGCCGCTGACAATAGTGGCGAGTGACATAAAACTGCCATAGGCATTCAGTGCAGTAATGGTGACCTTACCAAAGAAGATGCCGAGGAATAACAGACCGGCAATAACCCCTGTACTGCCAAGGCCGACAATGTACGCAACTTCATGACCCGCAAACTGTTTCCCTGCGATTGCGGCAGCAAAAACCCCCAGCACCATGGATGCCTGAGTCCCCACGACGCTACCCAGTCCGACAGCGAAAAATGCTTTTGCGGTAGACGTGTTGCTCGGTAAATAGCGCGAATAGTCGGCAACATAGGGGCCAAACGCTATCTGCCATGATGCTGAAAGGGACATCGCCAGCAAGAAATTGGTCAGTGTAAAGTGACGATTTTCCAGCAATATCTGAACATCATAGCCATAGAGAATTTTAAAAAAGAGGTAAAAGAAGATGACGATACCCACCACACTCGCCAGTTTCCCCAGCCCGTGGATCACGCGGTAACCGCAAACCGTAATGGTGATAATCACGACACCAAATATCAGAATACCAAACCAGTCACTCACGTTGACGAGCTGCGCGATGGCCTGACCAGCGAGTACCGTCCCCCCCGCGGAAAAACCCACGTACATCATGCAGACCAGGATTATCGGCAACACTGCACCGTATACGCCAAACTGCACCCGGCTCGATATCATCTGTGGAAGACCCAGTTTCGGTCCCTGCGCAGCATGGAGCGCCATCACTGCGCCACCGAGTACCTGTCCGACGAATAATCCAATCAGCGACCAGAACACATCACCGCCCAACACCACGGCCAATGCACCGGTAACAATTGCTGTAATTTGCAGGTTGGCGCCAAACCACAGCGTAAACTGACTGAACAAACTGCCGTGTCGTTCAGCCTCAGGAATGTAGTCAATAGAGCGTGACTCAATTAACGGAGCCACGGCTGCAGGCTTTACATGTTGTTGTGTACTGTCGTCAATGTTCATGATGCATGCTTCCTCACGTTATAGAACGAACCTGGAAATGGTGCTTTTACCCATCGAATTTCCAGGCCGGGAACAGCCTGGAGCATGCAATCCCGCACGCACTTTGCTCTACCGTTTGGTCATGCCTAACGGTTGTTCAGCAAGCTTCTTGAGATAATGATTTTTTGTATTTCCGACGTGCCTTCGAAGATGCGCAGGATGCGGGCATCCCGGACATAACGTTCCAGGGGAAGATCGCGGATGTAGCCATAGCCACCATGTAACTGAAGTGCGGCATCCGTGACAAAACCGGCACATTCTGCGGCAAACAATTTGGCGGTCGCTGAATCAAGGCTGAAACGTTGCCCGCTATCGCGCTTTTCCGCTGCTTGCCAGGTCAGCATCCGTGCGGCCTGTAACTGGGTATGCATATCCGCCAGTCGCCATTGCGTTCCCTGATAGGCCATCAATGGTTTCGGACCAATCTGTCGGTCATGCACCCACTGCAAACAACTCTCCATTGCCGCGCTGGCAATACCCAGTGACATTGCAGCAACTTCAACACGCCCACGATCAAGCACTTCCATCGCCGTTGCGAATCCCTGGCCTTCTTTACCCAGCAGCGCGGACTGAGGAAGCCAGCAATCTAAGGACAGTTCATAAATAGTGCTGCCACGTAGCCCCATGGTTTTTTCCGGGCTGGAGAACACGACGCCGCCGGTGTCTTTCGGGATAATGAACGCGCTGATACCGTTATGCCCCTCTGCCGGAGCCGTTTTCGCATACAGCACAATGAAGTCAGCTTCCCGGGCATTCGTGATGTAGTGTTTATTGCCCTGGATTCGCCATCCATCAGCCTCACGCTTTGCAACCGTTCGCATATCGGCGGGGTTTGAGCCAGCGGCAGGTTCCGTTAGCGCAAACGCCCCCAACAATTCCCCACTGGCTGCCCGTGGGAGCCAGTGCAGCTTTTGTTCTTCGGTTCCGCCAATCAGAATAGAGTCGGTGGCCAGGAAATGGGCGGTCAGCGCAGAAGCGGTGGAAGCACAGGCGCCAGCAATCGCTTCTACCGCCTGACTCATGGCGACGCTACCCACCCCGAAGCCGCCATAGGCTTCGGGTAAGTTAATGCCCATGCAGCCGAGTTCGCCCAGCGCAGTAAGACTCTCCTGGCAGAAAGCCTCCGTTTCATCATAGTGCTGGGCGCGTGGTTGCAGGACATCCCGGGCGACGCTTGTCACCGCGTCGACAATCGCGCGCTCAGTTTCATTAATTTCAAAGCTCATGCACTGCTCCTGTTGGTAATGAGTGGGTATCTACGCCATAGAGCGCGTTGGCTTCTCCTAATGCCGGAGCCCTATCGATCGCATGGGGTTTATGGCCATTGAAGAACACCGGTTGCACAACTAAAGGGTTGCTCTCATCAGATGGCTGTATCAGTAACTGGCGAACCTGTGCATGTTCGCTTTGTGTCGCCTGCTCCAGGTTATGAATCGGCGAAGCCGGAACACCGGCCTCCAGCAGGAGATCGCAAAGTTCGTCTACGCTAAACGTCATGCTCCAGCGCTCAATGGCTGCTTTTAATTGCTGCTCATTTCGCGTACGGCTCATGTCATCAATGAAGCGGCTATCCGTTGCCAACGCGGGTTGCCCCATGCATTCGCACAACCGCGCATAAAGACGCTGACTGGCTACCGCGATCACCACCAGCCCATCTGCTGCCCGATAGGTATCAAACGGCGTGGAAACAGGATGGCGATTGCCAATCAATCCCGGCGCTTTCCCGTGGGCAAACAAATTCGATAGCCCTGTTACCTGCATGCTGACCAACACGTCCAGCATGGCAACATCGATGTATTGCGCCTCGGGATGATGCCGCTCGCGGGCAAATAACGCGCTGCTGACAGCCCATGCGGCGTAGATCCCGGCACAGACATCACCGAGAGATTCACCACTGCGTGTGGGGCCGCTTTGCGCAAACCCCGTCACGCTCATTAAGCCGGACATCGCCTGAGCAACAATGTCGTAAGCAGGATGTTTGGCCAACGGGCTGTGCTGGCCAAAACCTGAAATACTGGCGTAGATCAGCCGGTCGTTATACTTTTTGAGCGTGTCAAAATCGATCCCAAGGCGCTGCGTCACGCTTGGGCGAAAGTTCTCCACCACCACGTCCGCTTCTTCGACCAGTTGATAGAAATGCTGCCGGTGTTCCGGACATTTAAAATCCAGCTCAATACTGCGCTTGCCGCGGTTAATCAGGCCGTAATAGACGCTTTCCCCCTTCACAAAGGGGCCAAGGTGGCGGCTATCGTCACCGTGTCCAGGCGCTTCAATTTTAATCACCTCAGCGCCAAGATCGGCCAGCATCGCCGTACAATAAGGGCCAGCCAGTACCCGACTCAGGTCGAGAACACGAACACCGCATAACGGCTGATAATGTGTTTGTTTGCTCATATCACTGTGCATCCTGTGGGTTAGAGGCTTCCAACGGACGTTTTATACTTCCGCCCTGACCGGGAAATACGTCACTATTTTTCCATTGGCAGGTTCAGCCCCTGCTCACGGGCGCATCGTTGCGCTATTTCGTAGCCGGCATCAGCATGGCGCATCACGCCCGTAGCCGGATCGTTGTGCAGAACCCGCACAATACGCTCAGCAGCTTCATCAGTGCCGTCACACACAATCACCATGCCTGAATGTTGCGAGAAGCCCATGCCGACGCCGCCGCCGTGATGCAAAGAAACCCAGGTCGCGCCACTGGCTGTATTCAACAGCGCGTTGAGTAGCGGCCAGTCAGATACCGCATCAGAACCATCCTTCATGGCTTCCGTTTCACGGTTTGGGCTGGCAACGGAACCTGAGTCCAGGTGATCGCGGCCAATGACGATAGGTGCAGAGAGCGCACCGCTGCGGACCATTTCATTGAATGCCAGACCTAATTTGGCGCGCTGTCCGAGGCCAACCCAGCAGATACGTGACGGTAAGCCCTGGAAGCTGATACGTTCGCGAGCCATATCCAGCCACCGGTGCAGATGCTCGTCATCCGGGATGAGTTCTTTGACCATGGCGTCGGTTTTGTAAATGTCTTCCGGGTCGCCAGAGAGCGCCACCCAGCGGAAGGGACCAATTCCGCGGCAGAACAGCGGACGAATATAGGCAGGGACAAATCCAGGGAAATCAAACGCGTTATTCACCCCCATCTCCAGCGCCATCTGACGGATGTTGTTACCGTAGTCAAAAACAGGAATCCCTTGTTTCTGGAACGCCAGCATCGCATTGACATGTTCGGCCATTGAGCGTTTGGCTGCCTGAACAACAACGGAAGGTTCAGTTTTCGCACGTGCGACATAATCGGACCACTGCCAACCCTGAGGTAAATAGCCATTCAATGGGTCATGTGCGCTGGTCTGGTCGGTGACTAAATCCGGACGCACGTTACGACGAACCAGTTCAGGAAGAATGTCGGCGGCGTTAGCACACAGCGCGATAGAAATTGCTTTGCCCTGTTCGGTGTAACGTTTGATGCGTGCCAACGCATCGTCAAGTGAGGTCGCCTGTTCATCGACATAGCGTGTCTTAAGGCGGAAATCGATGCGGCTTTGCTGGCACTCAATGTTCAGAGAACAAGCACCCGCAAGCGTTGCCGCCAGCGGTTGCGCTCCTCCCATCCCCCCTAGGCCCGCGGTGAGGACCCAGCGCCCCTTAAGGCTACCGTTGTAATGCTGGCGAGCGGCTTCAACGAAGGTTTCATAGGTGCCCTGAACGATGCCCTGACTACCGATGTAGATCCAACTACCCGCAGTCATCTGGCCGTACATCGCCAGGCCCTTCGCATCAAGTTCGTTAAAGTATTCCCAGTTCGCCCAATGCGGAACAATGTTGGAGTTGGCGATCAGGACCCGTGGCGCATGGCTGTGGGTTTTAAACACACCCACGGGCTTGCCGGATTGGATCAGCAGCGTCTCATCATCGTTTAGCTGAGTCAGGGTTTCTACGATTTTGTCATAGCACGCCCAGTTACGTGCCGCACGCCCAATTCCGCCATAAACCACGAGTTCATGAGGATTTTCAGCCACCTCCGGGTCGAGGTTATTCATCAGCATCCGTAGCGGAGCCTCAGTTAGCCAACTCTTTGCCGTGAGTTTAGTCCCCCGGGAGGCGCGTACATCAACATGACGAATACGATTTTCAGCGGTCATAGCGATATCCTTGAGTGTTCGGTTGAATAAGGTCATCAACATCTGGTTGGCTCAACCCATATCGCTCAACATTCCCGCAACATGAGTAACATGTAATCAATATATACTTGTATATACATGTACACTCAATAAAATATTTATTCACAAAAACCAGATGGATTTGCAAAACAGAAAACAACAAAAATGCGATTTAAATCAATAAATACAATATGTTAAGTTAAAGTCAAAAAGGATGTGGAGATGAATGGCATTGATCTTGTTCACAAAATAGCCACAAACTACTGATTAAATTTGCGGCATCAGTCACAAACAAAAAACACAATTAATTAACATTTTCAGGGGGGGGGAAGCAGGATGAGGCTCACTCTTCGATACTGCGCAACTCGATGAATGCCCAGTAACCGGAACCATGAATGCCAAGGTCCAGAACGTCAGAGTGTTGAGGTTGAGGTGGAAGTACTGCGCAATCATAACAATGCAGTTGTAATGGCGGCATAGCGGTTGAAGAGAGGATCAAATTCGACGCGGCACAGAAAATGAGTGTCGTAACGCCGGGACGGAGCCGGTATTGCGCTTGCGTGTCGACCGTGTGCCAACTCAGCGTTGCATCAAAACGTTCTGGCTGATAAATAAGATTAAAATCCAGAATCGGTCCATCCACCAGTTCGCTGTCCACGCGGCTATTACCAGAGAATGCCTCGGTGTCGAAAGCATAAAGCGTCACGCCGGAAGCCGCATCAATGCGCAGTGTCATCCCAGTGCCACGCAGTACCGACAGCAGCCGCTGGTATCCCTGATAGCGTGAAAACTCACCGGCCTGTGCCACCTCCGCCATTGAAAGTCGCCACTGAAAATTGTCATCTTCTGGCGGAAAACGCTGAATTTCCCGGGTCATTCCGGCCCCGTTTTTCCACGGCATCAGCCTGTAATCGTCGTAACGCAGCACATGCCATCCATTCATGACGTGAAATGTCCTTTTAAACGATGGCGAGTTCCCGGATACAGCAGTCGGGCATAGCTGACATTAACCTGTTGTGACCAGGTCCGGCGGCAAATAAGCAGGCAAGGCTCATGAGGCGCCAGCTGAAGCCACTTGCTTTGCAGCGCAGTGGCCGACACAGCTTCAACAACATGCTCCCCTTCAGTAAGCGGTGCCAGCCTGTTCAGGTAAATATTCGGTGTTAACTGCGTGAAATCCTGCTGAAGGTACTCCGGCGCTACGTCGGGATTAACAAAACGATCTTCAATCTGAATAGGGACATCATTTTCATAGTGAATGATCGAAGAGTGAAAGATTTCACTTCCGGGCTGCATATTCAATGCCATCGCCTGCTCTCTCGTGGCACTCACTGTCTGCAACTGCATCACAGCGCTACGATGCTGATGATTTCTCGCCTGTATCTCATCGGCAATATTCTGGATCTCGAACAGCGCTGACTGCCTTTTCGGTTCAGCCACAAATGTTCCGACCCCCTGCAATCTGACCAATAACCCTTCTGCTGTCAGTTCCCGCAGGGCGCGATTAATCGTCATTCGACTAAAACCGAGCAATTGAACCAGTTCAGATTCCGAAGGAACACGATCGTTGGGCCGCCACTCACCGCTGTTGATTCTATCCGCGACCATCGCCTTGACTTTGGCATACAGTGGCAGCGGAACGGAGTGCTCAACTGCAAGTTTATGCGACATCAACGTCATTACCTGAATTTCCTTTATCTGGCAAAAAGAGAGCGACTTACCCTCAATCTTAGAGAGAGTTATGCACACTGTATAGCCCACGTCGTTTTTAATTCCGTCCTGAAGCCCGTGGGCATACTTTCGAGTAGCACAAAAAAGAAACGACATACTCACCCGTTGGTATTATTTTTTTGTCGACGGCATCACCTTTTCTCTAAGTAAAATTCATGAGATCAACTGGCGTACGTCTAATACTTATTCTAGGGTTAAATCATGTCTTCTTGTGTCACATTATTGTTTTTTTAAAGCAAAAAATGTGGTTATTTGAAAAAGGTGAAGGATATGGCTCTAGTCTTCGACAAACGCTTAATTCTTTTTTGCTACGCCTTTTCCATAATTCCGGCGGCAAATGCAGCGTCCACCAGCGGGACATTTCAGGTACTAATGACGATACAAAAAGCGTGTACCGTCACTGCGGGGTCGGCTTCAAATATTACTCTCGGTCCCGTGAATACCACTGCGACAAATACCAGCGCAAGCAACACAATTTCAATTAATTGCTCAAAAACCACCCCCTACTTTATTGGCCTGGCACCCTCAGCGGCCAACGGCGGGACACCCACGGGGTCCGGCGCCATGTCCTCTGTCGCAAATGCAGCAAACAATACCGATAAAGTGCCTTACCAGCTGAACCAAACATCAGCAACAGGACCAGTCTGGGGGAATACGGCCACCGCCACCACGGTAGGAAATGGCGTTGCATCCCAGGGAACTGGACTTCTGCAGAGTTTTACCGTTTATGCCACCGCGCCAAGCGCGAACTTCACACCTGACGACTATGCCGACACCGTAACGGTAAACGTTAACTACTAAATTCAGGAACACAGATGACAGTAAAACTGCCTGTACCGCAGTATGCCTGCGCATGCCTGTTAGGCGCGGCTGTGAGCGTAAATCCGGCGACAGCCAGCGGATTGCAGGTTGCCCCAGTCACATTAACGCTGCAAGCATCGCAAAATGCCGATGGGATCTGGTTAAGCAATGCCGGAGAGAACGTGCTGAATGCCCAGGTTCGGGTCTTTCGCTGGAGCCAAAGCGCTTACGGCGACAAGCTGTCTCCCTCTCAGGGACTGGTTATCAGCCCGCCGATGCTGGCGCTAGCCCCTGGTGAACGCCAGCTGATTCGTGTTATTCGCACCGGCCCGCCCTCGACACATACCGAAGATGCATATCGGTTATCAATTGACGAATTACCGCCAGCAAAGTTACAAAAAAATAAACTTCAGTTTGTGCTGCATTATTCCGTACCTGTGTTTATTCAACCCACGGCGCAGGCTGAAACTCAGGCCAAATTGCAATGGAAATTACAGCAACTTGACGGCAAAAAATTTCTTGAAGTCAGTAATCAGGGAAATGGTCATGCACAATTATCAGCGGCAACCTTTATAAACCATAATGGCGCGAAAAAGGTCATTACGCCGGGGCTATTAGGCTACGTTCTTCCGGGCTCAACAATGCGGTGGATATTATCCCCGTCCGCCAGTGATACCCATTATGGCGGTAAAGTTGAAGTAACAATTAATGGCCAAAAAACAGTACAAGATCTCTAAGAGATCCTGGTTTCTGGTGAAATGTTGCTTACTCAATGGAGCATTATTATCTGGAATGGTTTCAGCTCACACGGACAATAATAACCAGACAAACAGTGGAATTATTGGTGACGCAACACCTCTTGCGGGCATCGATTTATATCTCGACGTGACCCTGAATGGAAACCCTGTCGGATTGGTTCATTTTGGCTATCAGAATGAAAAACTCTATGCTGGCGCAAATACCCTACGCCAGTTGGGCTTTCGCTTACCGCAAAATACGGCAGCCACCGTCAGCCTGAACGATATTGCCCAACTGAGCCTTGACTACAACGTCGAACAACAAACTCTGGCGCTTACTGTGCCGCTCAGTTCCCTTGATCTTGTCACCACGCAGGTGAACCCGACCGGCGAAGCGACACCAATAGCATCAAATTCACGTGGGGCGCTACTCAATTACGATGTCTATGCTCAGCAGGGAGATGAAACCAGCACCAACACATTTAGCGAGTTGCGCGCGTTTAATAGCCTGGGGGTGTTAAGCACAACCCAACTGACTCAATATTCCACCGCGCCCAACGCAGATAATGCCTTCTACCGCATGGACACCCGTTGGCGCACGTCATTTCCGGATAATATGGTGGCGATAAACGTTGGCGATACCCTAACAAGCTCGCTCACCTGGTCCCGACCGACCCGCATTGGCGGCATCCAGATAGGAACCGATTTTGGTTTACAGCCGTATATGCCAACCACCCCGCTTCCCTCCTATCTTGGTTCTGCCACGCTTCCTTCAAACGTTGAGTTGTACGTCAATGGGGTTAAGTACTACAACGGGGAGGTTCCGGCCGGGAGTTTTCAAATCAACACCATGCCGAATATCAGTGGCGCAGGGACCGGTCAGGTGATGATGACCGACGCGCTGGGCAGAACGACAGTACAAAATTTCGCGTTCTACAACGATCAGCAACTGCTGCGCGAAGGGCTAACAGCCTGGTCAGCGGAATTAGGCGCAGTAAGAGAGAATTACGGTTACGCCTCATTTGATTATGCCAGCGCCCCTGTGTTTAGCGGGACCTGGCGTCGGGGATTCAGTAATACCTTTACTGCAGGTACGCACGCGGAAACCAGCGATGGGCTGATCAACGCAGGTTTCAGCAATGACTGGGTTCCCGGCCCACGCAGCGGCACAGTATCCACCGCATTGGCCGCCAGTACGGACGCAGGGAAAAGCGGATTTTTGTACAGTGTGGGTTACCGTTGGTCAGGTGAACAGTTTAATTTCAGCACCAGCACAACGGCGACGTCGGGTGACTACCGTGATGTCGCAACCCACTATGGTGAGCCGCCGCCCTCGCTGAGCAGCAATACGGTGATAGGTTATGCAATGCCGTCTGCCGGCAATGTCAGCCTGAGCTACCTGCAGTTTCGCTATCCGCACGATAGCGCGGTGCGCTACGCCAACGCCAGTTGGTTCAAATCCGTCACCGATAACGTTTCACTCAATGCCGGCTTTAACCAGAATATTGACGACACCCGCGATCGCAGCGTTTACCTGATGGTGACGGTCACCACCAGCGGTAATCTGAGCGCCAGCAGTACCGTACAACGTACCAATAATGAAACCGGCTACCA
Source organism: Citrobacter sp. HN-141 (assembly GCF_033341895.1). Lineage (NCBI taxonomy): Bacteria > Pseudomonadati > Pseudomonadota > Gammaproteobacteria > Enterobacterales > Enterobacteriaceae > Citrobacter > Citrobacter sp. HN-141. The sequence goes on from NZ_JAWPBF010000016.1 coordinate 99,265, forward strand.
GATCAATGCCAGCCAAACGCCACCGGGTGACGGCGGCTGGGGATGGAACGTCGCTGCCAGCCAGCAAGCCTCCCGGCAAAGCGGCCAGGGGGAAGTCGGGTATTTGGGCCGTTTCGGAAAAGCCTACACCGGATTTAGCCGCCTGCCCGACAACCACTACGGTTATGCGGGCGCGACCGGCTCCCTGGTTGCGATGGGGGGAGGTTTGTTCGCGGCTCGGGAAATCAACAATGGTTTTGCCGTCGTATCTACAGACGGCATTCCGGACGTACCCGTCAAGCTGCAAAATAACCTTGTCGGTCGCAGCGACGAGCAGGGTCTGCTGCTGGTCACGTCACTCAACAGCTATCAAAACAATCAAATCAGTATTGACCCCATGGATCTCCCCGCCAATACGAGGATCGCCCGCGTTGAAGCCAATGCAACGCCGGCGGATCGCTCCGGAACCCTGGTCAGTTTTGCTATCACTTCCGTACGCGCCGCGCAGGTTACTCTCGTTAATGAACAGGGTAAGGCCATTTCCGAGGGCAGCATGGCATCTATCACTAACGGCACGGGCCAGTCATCCGTGGTTGGATTCGATGGTATGGCCTGGTTCGACACCCTGGAACAGCACAACAGATTACGCGTTGACACCGATACCGGTAGCTGTAACGCACAATTCGATTATCCCGCCAATGCAAAGGGGATCGTACAAATAGGCCCGCTGGAATGTCGGTCACAATAGCAGGAGTTCATTCATGAGATTAAGACAGTTGCTGTTTATCGCAGCACTCCTCGCCTGTCCAGGGATAAGCCATGCGGTAACCTGCTCCGTAAGTAACGTCCAACCCATCAGTTTTGGTACAGTGGACCCGTTGTCATCATCAGGTGCAACGACCTCAATGACCTTTACCTGGACTTGTGCAAAAGAAGTGACCGACGTACTGGCGGGGATTAACCTCTGTTTTAATATTGGCGCATCGGCCGTCAGCGGTCAGGTGGCAACACGGAATATGTCGTTAAGCGGAACACCTGCCAGAACGTTGAGCTACCAGCTATATCAGGACGCCGGGCACAGTAAAATCTGGGGGAGTCAGTATCAGAGCGGAACCTCAGTTCCCATGGTACAACTTAACTTGCTCAATTTGCTCCCGGTGACCGGTTCACTGACCGTATCCGCTCAGCTCGTCACTCCGCAAACCTCTGCAGTCCCCGGAAGCTATCAGGACAGCTATACGGCAGCCACGGCGCTTATCACCCTCAACCCTGGATTAGTTATTCCGCCCACCACGTGTGGTGATACCGTTGCCGCCAGACTCCCCTTCACCGTATCAGCCACTGTCAGCAAACAGTGCAATATCACCTCGGCCACTAACATTAGTTTCTCCCCGGTGAAGGCAACTCAGCGCAATGCGACAGCATCAAATACCATCGGGGTGGCATGCACCAATAACACCCCTTATACCATTGGACTACAACCCTCCAACGGCAATACGGCAGGCAGCGGTGTGATGAGCGGAACGGGGGCAAACAGCGATAAAGTCCCTTATCAGCTCAGCTCAACGCCAGGGCCTTCCGGTACCGTGTGGGGCAACACCTCGCTCAATACCGTTACAGGCACTGGCACCGGCTCAGCTACGCCATATTCGGTGTATGCCACCGTTCCCAGCGCGAACTACACGCCCGACAACTATGCGGACACCGTCACTATCTCAGTGACCTACTGACGCGCCGCTAAAATGCAATCAAGAAAACACAAATAATTATCATATTGTTTACTTTTAGAGGTACATCATAAATCTGACAAATAGTCATTCTCATGCACCATGCATATTAAATGTCTGAATCGCGACTTGATCGCAAACATTCGCAAAATCAATAGATAATTATTCACTTAACGCTTAATTCACGCGTTTTTATTATGGCTATTAAGGGGCTGGAGGGCAGGCCGTTTCTTGAAAAAAATGTTAAATTTAAGTTTATATGGTGAGATCCACTGTATACCACGGCCAAATTAAGAACATATTACTTTTATAACTAAGGTTTATCATGGATAAGTTATCTTACGCTTCAGATAGCAGCACATCTGCCTGGAATACCTACCTGCAACAAATCGAGCGTGTGGCCCCTTACCTGGGCGAACTTTCCCATTGGGTGGATACCCTGCGCCACCCGAAACGCGCGCTAATTGTCGATATTCCGGTGCAGATGGATGACGGCACTATTCGCCATTTCGAAGGATATCGTGTACAGCACAACCTCTCCCGCGGCCCGGGAAAAGGCGGTGTGCGTTATCATCCTGATGTTGATCTTAATGAAGTGATGGCCCTTTCCGCCTGGATGACCATCAAATGTGCCGCACTGAACCTGCCGTACGGCGGTGCCAAAGGTGGCGTTCGCGTCGACCCATTCTCGCTGTCTGAAGGTGAACTGGAGCGTTTGACCCGCCGCTATACCAGCGAAATCGGCATTATCATTGGGCCGCAAAAAGATATTCCTGCGCCGGATGTCGGCACCAACGGCAAAGTGATGGCATGGATGATGGATACCTACTCCATGAACCACGGCACCACCGTAACCAGCGTGGTCACCGGTAAACCTATCCACCTTGGCGGTTCGTTGGGTCGTGATAAAGCAACGGGTCGTGGCGTGTTCGTCAGCGGTCTGGAAGTGGCTCGTCGTGCCAACATCGACGTCGAAGGCGCACGCGTAGCGGTACAAGGCTTTGGTAATGTCGGCAGTGAAGCGGCTCGCCTGTTCGCCAGTGCTGGCGCACGCGTCGTTGCCATTCAGGATCACACTGCCACCCTGTTTAACACCACCGGGATCGACATGACCGCGTTGACCGCCTGGCAGTTGGAGCACAAACAGATTGCCGGTTTCCCGGGGGCGGAAACGATCGCCAGCGAAGCCTTCTGGAGCGTGGAGATGGATATCCTGATCCCTGCCGCGCTGGAAGGACAGATTACCCGTCAGCGTGCAGAAATACTGACCTGCAAACTGGTGCTTGAGGGCGCTAACGGCCCAACTTACCCGGATGCCGATGATATGCTGGCAAGCCGCGGTATCATCGTGGTACCTGACGTCGTATGTAACGCAGGCGGCGTCACCGTCAGCTACTTCGAATGGGTTCAGGACATGGCCAGCTTCTTCTGGAGCGAAGAAGAGATCAACAATCGCATGGATAAAATCATGACCGATGCGATGGTTCATGTGTGGGAGAAAGCGGCGGAGAAATCCTGCCCATTGCGCACTGCCGCCTATATTGTGGCCTGCGAGCGTATCCTGCTGGCACGTAAAGACCGTGGTATTTATCCGGGATAATACGAAGGCCGATACGCCAACGTTTTTGACCGACGATAAACGCCAGTCGTGAGTTACGCCAATAATGCGGCATTATTTGTGGCATTATTGGCGCATAGTCGCCTGATTCATCCGCCCCGCTTTCTGCGTTTTACTTACCCAATATCTGCGCATTTTGTTAGCCAATAAACATTAAATCCCAGAGCAGCAACCATAATTTGCGTTAAGAACGCGTGACAACGCATTATTGATTGCAATGTCTACTACCAATATTACGCCCCGCATATATATTGACGAACTGATTAAAAATCCCGAATAATCGTCGAATTATGGCATTCTGGCTGCAGGGAAAGTTGCCTGACACAGTGCGATTAGATCGGGCCGGGAAAACTCAGCGAATAACCACGTGAGAATATAATGGTCGATCATTCATCTGCTTCTGAGCACAACGATTTTACTCGTTGCCTGTCTCTTTTCGACAGCGCATTTCCACAAATCTTATCCCTGCTGGGTATGCCAGCCCCCACGCAGCTCTCGCCTGATACGTTTTATAATTTACTTGATAAAGCCCGAGAGAAATTGGGCAACTGGAACAGCGTAGCGGCCCGGTTTAACTATAACGAGCAGGAAATGGCGAGCTTTCTTGCGGCACTTAGAACCTTGAAAAAATGGCTCGTCAGAAATACAGATGGCCAGCCTGCGGACAGAAATCTGACCATTGCCGCGTTGCGTCTTTTGTGGCAGCTCGAATATTTGCGAGAAAAACAACCTCAATTAACTTATTCAACGACGCTGCATAACGAAGGCGAAGAAAAGCAGTTACGTAGTTTGCAGCAGGTACGGGCATTAGAGTTGACCATTCGTAGTTTAATTAATGAAGCGTACAATAACCAACAAGCCCTACTTGAGCACCTAAACAAATTATTTGGTCAGGAACGTGTGAAAAAATGGCTGAACGTTGCCGATCGTGATGACGTATTGAGTGGGACCCTTTTCAGTGAACTCGCCTCACTGTTTATTGATAAAAACGAATATCCCATCCACTATTCTCCGCTTTATCAATATACCCCGTTGCTCAGCTTTGTTAACGATAAACGTACAACACTGAACACCTTTCTTGACGATATTCGCGTAATTCGCAACCGTCTTGCACATCATAAGCGGGTAACCTCCGTCCAAACAACATTGGTGAATTACTATTACCGAGAAATTACTGAGCCGGTACAGGAGGCCTTCGATGAAGGTCGGGTAAAAGTTAACCCTGATCGCTTTTTTGATGACAGCAATGCTGAGGTTGCTCGCTATTTCGAACGGACCAGCCAAAAGATTGAAGATCTCGGCGGCGACGTTCAGGAAATAAAAGATAATCTGGTGGCTCAGGCTCAAGATCTTGAGGTAATCAAAACGCGTACGGACATCATTCGCAAGTATGTAGTCTGGGTGCTGGGCGGTATCGCCGTCCTTATTGTTGGCTCGGTGCTGACTTTCGGAACTTCAACCAAGACGCTGGTGAATACGGAGTCCATCCGTAGCGATCTCGGGGAAGTGGGTAAAACGGTTGCCGGTGCGAAAAAAGAAACCAGTAACGATCCGCGTAAAGAACTGGCGAATATTGGCATTGCCTGGGATGAAAAAAATCTTCGCGCCGCTATCGACCGCGGTGATACCCAGGTTGTCAATCTGTTTCTTGCCGGAGGCATGCGCTGGAAACTGTATTATGCCGAAGCCGCATTACAGGAAGATCGCCAGGAAACGTTGAATGTCCTATTACAATCAGCATCGTTGATGGATGAAAAAAACGGCTGCCTCAGAATGGCCGGTAAATTACGTCAGCAAGCGGACCACAATGGCACGCTGACCCCCATACAGATTCGTTATTTAAAAACATTCTGTTCTTCTGCCAGGGATGTTCAGGGTATTAAAGCGGAACTCGACAGAGCGCTTAATTTTGAGAAAGCCCAGAAGAAAGCTTACGATGAAGAAATGGCCAAAAATGAACCTGCGGGTCGCTGTGAACGCCGTTTGATGGCCGATAATGCGCGTGACTTACTGGCTGACGCGGCGCAGTTTTCACTGCAAAGACCTACCACCTATTCACTCCACGATGTGTTATTGAAAGAACTGAATACGCGTCTGATGTTCGGCACGCTCAACGGGGCAGAGTTAAACAGCCTGGTTAAGAACTACTGCGTAAAACAAGAAAATCATGAACCCAATATTGCGATTGGCGATAACTGGAGTCGCTCACAACGGGTCATTTATAACGTAGTCAAATAATGAGCGATACACCAACACATTCATCGACAGAGAATTATATGTTCGCATTCAACAATGCATGGCCGCAGTTTACTTTCGAGTTCAATCCGTCACAGCGTGATGCACCGGCAGGCAGCCTGCTGATCGGATTGGGCGACGGCAATGATACGGAAAGCCATAAGGGTGTCGCGCTCAATAACAAAGGATACCGTGCAGGTCACTACAATTCGGTGAGTGAACTGGTGGCAAATGCTGACGATCGTCAATGGACTATATGGCGCAGCAAACTCTCAAGTGTCCAGGGAATACAACGAATCGTTATTGAAGATTTCTCTCTGGATACCTGTTTTACGCTATTGCTGTTTTTGAACCATCTCGATGCCGCTGGTTCGCTGTCGCTATCAACACATCCGTGGCTGGAATACGTCACCGCATGGGAAAGCGGTATTTACCTGGATGGTGATGATACGACGCGTTCTGCTGCGTGCTTGTTATCCGCACTCGCGCATAGCAGCCTGTGCGAGCAATCCCTGGATGATACTGCCGTTGTTCGTCACAACATGTTGGCCTGCCTGCGCCTGTTGAGCGATATGATAATAGCCAACCCCGACCCCACCGCAGGCATTATGCCCATGCACACGCAATGTTATGCAAGTGCGGTCGCAAGTTTGGCGTATGAGCAACAGATTTACCAACACGTTATCAAGCGCTCGGTGACCTGCCAACTCCTGCTGGACCTCGGCACAGGCCGGCGGCAAACGGTGGTTGATGCACTGTTTATCACCGAAACGCTCCCTTCCGGGATGCTGAAAATTCTCGCGCGCTGCGACAAAGAACGCAGTTGGACGCACAATGGATTTGGGTTACTGGCCATTTATCGCCCGCAAGAAGTGGGCACGGGCAATGATATCGTTATTTCACTCAACCCCATTCAGGGGACGCGCCTTGATGCCCTGTGGTCCGCTCTGGAACAACGTGAAGATGCGGCCTGGCAAGGGTTACGCCCGCACGATACGCCGCGTTTTCTCGAAAGTTATCGCCTGGCCGGAAGCGATAAATTAATCCCTGGAGCACCGAACCAACCCTGGTACGACGATCAAGGCAGAATGACGCTCATTGCGGCACCGAAGCAGCTTGCGCCCGGAGAGCCCGGCTCGAAACTGACCTGGCAACAAGACGTTTTGCCCGCAATCTGGGAAAATTATTTTACCCGTTACCTTGATAACGCCATTGTGCCAATAGCTTTACCCGAACTTGATTGCCGCACAAAGGGTAAATGTATTCGTGTCTATCAGCATCGTATCCCGGAGGGCGGTGATATTACGATAGTGCCGCTGATGCGTATGATCGACACCCCCACCTTCCATGCCTGGCTGGCAGCACAGAGCGATAGCACGCGCGTCGTCCGTAGCCCTGCGGATCTGCCCCCCGCCAGCGAGTACTGCAGCCAGTGGTACAGCAATATTCTGGTCGTCGCTCACCGTCATGGCGTCACGTTCTTCTGTCGCGAAGAAGAGGATAAACATCTGGCGATACTGATTAAAGCGGCCAGTTCAGTCGCGGATGTCAGCCATGAGTATGAAAATTTTCTGGCGAACTCTGGCCAACAGATTGAGCAGTGGCTCAAGGATCTGCTCGAATCGCAGCAAATGCACAACCGAAAGGGCAAAATTCGTCGTCTATCTGACTGGTCCGAAATGATGCTGGAAACCAAGGCCCGGGCGCTAAAAGCCATGAATAAAGGTGCTTTGGTCGGCAATGATGCCCTACATAACCAACTGAGTGACGATCTCTCACGGCAGTGGGGATTGTCTGAACAACGCCAGGAGCTCATGGCGCAGATAGAGCAATTGGATCAGCTCATGCGCCAGGCGATTAGTCAGCGTCAGGAAAAACGTCAACGCATATACGGCGCACTGTTTTCCGCTTTAGCACTCGGCGCAGCGGCTAACCATATTTGGGAACCGATTAAAGAGATAAAAACAACAAACCTTTATGAATGGCAACTCATGCTATTCAAAGAGCAGCCAGCCCCGGCAATCGACACGTTACAGGCGATTGCTGCAGATGCCGCACGATATGAAGTCTATACCCTGGCTATTCTGCTCATTTTTGGTTTCATTGGTTTTATCTTGTTCTGGTTTTTCGATTTTAATGGCAAGGAGGAGTAAGAAATAACGTTTTATTCACGATGCCGTCAGCATAAACCTTGCCGCATCTCTCACTTCCGCTGTTTTATGCACCAATACGTTTCAATACGGAACATTACCAGATGCTAATGTTCCGTATTGAAACGCCAATCACATCAATTTTCTTTTGACTACCCGTGTGCAAAATTACCTTATCGGCAGCGAGAGGTCGCCGTGGCGCTGTACAAACCGATACCCTACATCAGATGTCTGCCTGATATGTGCAGCCATCTCAGGACTGTCTGCGGAGCATAAACAATGAAAAAATTGATCAACCGTGTTGAAGACGTACTGAACGAACAACTCGCCGGGCTGGCAAAAGCCTACCCTTCTCTGGCACTGCATCAGGACCCGGTGTATGTCACTCGCGCGGATGCGCCAGTGATGGGCAAAGTGGCGCTGCTTTCCGGTGGGGGTAGCGGCCATGAGCCAATGCACTGCGGCTACATTGGCCAGGGTATGCTCTCCGGCGCCTGTCCAGGTGAAATTTTCACCTCGCCAACGCCGGATAAAATGTTTGAATGTGCCATGCAAATTGACGGCGGCGAAGGCGTACTGCTGATAATCAAAAATTACACCGGCGACATTCTTAACTTCGAAACGGCAACCGAGTTGTTGCATGAAAGCGGCGTCAAAGTCACCACGATGGTCGTGGATGATGACGTGGCGGTGAAAGACAGTCTGTACACCGCCGGTCGTCGCGGTGTGGCAAATACGGTATTGATTGAAAAACTGGTCGGTGCGGCCGCAGAACGTGGAGACTCACTGGATGCCTGCGCAGCGCTGGGACGCCAGTTGAACAACCAGGGTCATTCCATCGGGATTGCCATTGGCGCCTGTACCGTGCCGGCGGCCGGTCAACCGTCATTCACTCTACAGGACAACGAAATGGAGTTTGGCGTCGGTATCCACGGCGAACCCGGCATTGACCGCCGTCCATTCTCTTCGCTTGATCAAACTGTGGATGAAATGTTTGACACCCTGCTGGAAAACGGCAACTACAGTCGTACGCTGCGTCACTGGGATCACCTTCAGGGCGCATGGCAGGAAGGGAAAGAAAGCAAACGCGCGCTACAAAGCGGCGATCGCGTGATTGCGCTGGTCAATAATCTCGGTGCGACACCACTGTCTGAACTCTTCGGCGTGTATAACCGCCTTGAAAGCCGTTGCCAGGATGTCGGTATTGTCATCGAGCGTAACCTGATTGGCTCTTACTGCACCTCTCTGGACATGACCGGTTTCTCAATCACCCTGCTACAAGTGGATGACGAAACGCTGAGCTTATGGGATGCACCGGTTCACACCCCTGCACTCAACTGGGGTAAATAAGGAGATTCATGATGTCCCTCACCAGAACACAAATTGTTAACTGGCTCTATCGCTGCGGCGAAATATTCACCACCGAAAGCGATTTTCTTACCGGCCTTGACCGGGAAATCGGCGATGCAGACCACGGTCTGAATATGCACCGCGGCTTCAGTAAAGTGGTCGAAAAGCTCCCGTCTATTGCGGATAAAGACATCGGTTTTATTCTGAAAAATACCGGGATGGTGCTGCTCTCAAGCGTCGGTGGCGCCAGCGGCCCGCTGTTCGGCACCTTTTTCATCCGCGCCGCGCAGGTCACTCAGGCCCATCAAAGCCTGACGGTTGACGAGTTGTATCAGATGATGCGTGATGGCGCGGAAGGTGTCATTAGCCGCGGAAAAGCCGAACCGGGTGACAAAACCATGTGCGACGTTTGGATACCCGTCGTCGAATCTTTGCGCCAGTCCAGCGAGCAAAAGCTGAGCGTACAGGCCGCTCTGGAGGCGGCAAGCGTCCAGGCAGAAACCGCGGCGCAAAGTACCATCACCATGCAGGCGCGCAAAGGCCGTGCCAGCTACCTTGGTGAGCGCAGCATTGGGCATCAGGACCCCGGCGCAACGTCCGTTATGTTTATGATGCAAATGCTGGCGCAGGCTTCCAGAGAGTAAGGATAAAACGATGGTAAACCTGGTTATTGTGTCTCACAGCGCCCAGCTGGGCGAAGGCGTCGGTGCGTTAGCCCGACAGATGTTAATGGGTGATGGTTGTAAACTCGCTATTGCCGCAGGCATTGACGATCCTGAGAACCCCATTGGCACCGACCCCATCAAAGTGATGGAGGCCATTGAGTCAGTGGCAGACACGGATCACGTGCTGGTGATGATGGATATTGGCAGCGCGCTACTGAGTGCGGAAACCGCGTTGGATCTGCTCGACCCGGCGATCGCCGCCAAGGTGCGTCTGTGCGCTGCCCCGCTGGTTGAAGGTACGCTGGCGGCGACCGTCAGTGCTGCGGCGGGCGCGGATATCGATCGGGTCATCAATGATGCCATGAATGCCCTCGACGCCAAGCGTGAGCAACTGGGTTTACCTTCGTCGTCTGTCGCGAAGACCGCACCAACTGAATTGTCACCCGACGCGGATGCCCGTTCGGTTGCCGTGACCGTAAAAAACCCCAACGGTATACATGTTCGCCCGGCATCACGGCTGGTCTCCACGTTGTCTGGCTTTAATGCCGACATGTGGCTGGAAAAAAACGGCAAGTGCGTCGTTCCTGACAGTCTGAATCAGATAGCGCTGCTGCAGGTGCGCTGTAATGACACGCTGCGCCTGATTGCCAAAGGTGAACAGGCAGACGCGGCGCTGGCTGCGTTTAAACAGCTGGCGGCTGAGAATTTTGGCGAGTCCGTCGCAGAAGCACGCGCTGCAAGCGTCGCAGTACCGGTGCCAGCGCTGGCAACGGGTACGGCCTTTTGCTATACGCCGTTCTCACCGGAAGTCACCCATCGCCCCGCCGCGGATGCGCAGGACGAGCAGCAGCGGCTAAAAGCGGCCATTCAACGCACACTCGACGACCTGAGTGATTTAACCGCGCTGGCAGAGGAGAAATATTCCGCTGATATCGCCGCCATTTTCTCTGGTCATCACACGCTGCTCGACGATCCTGAGCTTTTCGATATGGCCTGTGATTTGATGCGCGAAGAGCAGTGTAGCGCAGCCTACGCCTGGCATAACGTACTGAGCGATCTGAGTCAGCAGTATCTGCAACTCGACGATCCTTATTTACAGGCGCGATACATTGATATTGAGGATTTGCTGTCCCGTACGCTGCAACATTTAACCGGCGAAAGTGCACATATCCCCGCGTTTATTCGACCGACCATTCTGGTCGCCGATGTCATCTATCCGTCTACCGTGCTGCAACTCGACCCGCTCACGATCAAAGGGATCTGCCTGCGAGCCGGTAGCGAAGCCTCCCACTCGGCGATTATCGCCCGCGAGATGGGCTTGTGCTGGGTATGCCAACAAGGCGAAACCCTCGATGCTATCAAGATGGGTGACGCTCTGACTCTGGACGGTGCAGCAAATCGGGTGATCCTCGCAGTCTGATACCTACAGCCCACCCGTTATCTGTAAAAGGTGGGCTATTTCACTTCCTCCGTCAGGAAATGTCTGTTTAATCGCAAAATGGGGGGCGGATCACGCGCAACGGTCGATCCTGAACTAAGGTTTTCTCATGGTAAATGCCGCAGCTTCGGCACGCCGCTAAGGAGATTAACCAATGATAACGCCCGCCATTCGCCATCCAGGCCTGCTGTCAGTGGCGATAAAACTGACGCTCGCAAGCACCTTTTTTGCTCTGGCCTCTTTTACTACGCACGCTGAGGATTCACCTGCCGCTACGCCTTCTCCTCCTGATATTTTGCTTGGCCCATTGTTCAATGATGTACAGACAGCAAAGCTATTTCCCGATCAGAAAACCTTTGCCGACGCAGTGCCTAACAGCGATCCGCTGATGATCCTCGCTGATTATCGGATGCAGAAAAATCAGTCCGGCTTTGATTTACGCCATTTTGTGGAAGTGAATTTCACGTTGCCAAAAGAGGGTGAGAAATACGTCCCCCCGGCCGGGCAATCACTCCGCGAGCATATTGACGGACTGTGGCCGGTACTCACTCGCTCAACGACCGATGTCGAAAAATGGGACTCTCTGCTGCCGCTACCAGAACCCTATGTAGTGCCGGGCGGGCGTTTTCGTGAGATTTATTACTGGGATAGCTATTTTACCATGCTGGGGCTGGCCGAGAGCAATCGCTGGGACAAGGTCTCTGATATGGTGGCCAACTTCGCTTACGAGATTGATTCGTGGGGGCACATTCCTAACGGCAACCGAAGCTACTACCTGAGCCGTTCGCAGCCGCCGTTCTTTGCCTTTATGGTTGAACTGCTGGCGCAGCATGACGGTAACGACGCGCTGAAAAAATATCTCCCGCAGATGCAAAAAGAGTACAGCTACTGGATGGAAGGAGGCGAAGCGCTTCAGCCCGGTCAACAGCATAAACGGGTGGTCAAACTGGCTGATGGCACCCTTTTAAACCGCTACTGGGATGACCGCGATACGCCAAGACCTGAATCCTGGGTTGAAGATATTGCCACCGCGAAAAGCAACCCGAACCGCCCTGCCACTGAAATTTATCGCGACCTGCGCTCAGCCGCCGCATCCGGCTGGGACTTTAGTTCACGCTGGATGGATAACCCCAACCAGCTAAGTACCCTGCGCACCACCAGCATCGTGCCCGTCGACCTCAATGCGTTGTTATACAAGATGGAGAAAATGATCGCTCTCGCCAGCAAAGCCGCAGGTGACGATGCCAAAGCAGCGCAGTACGAGGGCTTTGCCAATGCCCGCCAAAAAGGCATTGAAACCTGGTTATGGAATGACAAAGAAGGCTGGTATGCCGACTATGATCTGAAGAGCCACAAAGTCCGTAATCAGTTAACTGCCGCCGCACTGTTCCCCTTATTTGTGAATGCGGCAGCGAAAGATCGCGCCAGCAAGGTGGCAGCAGCAACTCAGGCGCATCTGTTGCAACCTGGCGGCCTTGCCACCACGTCGGTGAAAAGCGGCCAGCAGTGGGATGCCCCCAACGGCTGGGCGCCGTTACAGTGGGTCGCTGCATCGGGATTACAGAACTATGGCCAAAATGATGTCGCCATGGATGTCACCTGGCGATTCCTCACCAATGTGCAGCACACCTACGATCGTGAGAAAAAACTGGTTGAGAAGTATGACGTGAGCAGCACAGGAACCGGCGGCGGTGGTGGCGAATACCCGCTACAGGATGGTTTCGGCTGGACTAACGGCGTAACGCTAAAAATGCTCGATCTGATATGTGCTAAAGATAAACCCTGCGACAACGTACCGGCAACGCGCCCCGCCCCCGCCAGTCACACGCCTTCCGAGGCCAAAAAGCAGACTCAACCGACGTCCTAATCTTCTCTGGTGTCTTAAGCGTCCTCTAAATCCGCGCCTGGTCGCGGATTTTTTGGTGCCATAAATCTCCATTTCAGGTGTATCCATTGCGTCTAGCCCTTATGGGGTAGCCCCTGTTTTCATCCGTGTGAAATTGATTCTGAACATGTTTTTATTCGCTGTATATGTAAATATATAGCGATTTTATCACTGTTCAGGATCAACATAATGCCACTGACAAGAAGGATGTTTGCCCAGCTCGTGGCATCTGCGCTGCTGTTACGCCATTTTCCGGCCCTTGCCCAAACGCCGCTTACCGTTGCTGTCGGTTCTCCGCCGTCACCCGATGCAATCCAGCGCGTCGTCAGTGCCGGAGCACCTGCCGATATGCTATTGCTGGCTGTCGCCCCGGAAAAACTGGTGGGATTTTCATCCTTTGATTTTTCTCACCAGGCCGCAGTGCCATTCCATCATGACATATTGGCGTTACCGAAGTTGGGAAGACTGGCAGGACGCGCCAGCACCCTGTCACTGGAGGCCTTGTTAGCGCTGAAACCCGATCTGGTGGTTGACTGCGGCAATGCTGATGAAACCTGGCTTTCTCAAGCCCGGCAGGTCAACGCGCAAACGCGCGTTCCGTGGCTGCTGATTAACGGCGAGCTCCGACAAACCCCGGCGCAACTGCAAGCCGCAGGGGCCGCGCTGGGAATGGCAACACGGGCCTCTGCACAGGCCGCACTGGCCCGTCGGTTTATTGATGACGCAGATGCGTTTTCGCACTCCCCCGCAGCAAAACTGCGCTTTTATGCCGCACGCGGTGCCAGAGGGCTGGAAACCGGTTTGCAGGGTTCACTGCATACCGAAGCACCAGAGTTACTGGGATTACACAATGTCGCGCAAATCCCGGGACGACATGGATTGACCCAGGTATCCATGGAAAATCTGTTGAACTGGCAGCCCGATATTATTCTGGTTCAGGATGCAGTCACCGCACAGTACCTGCGAGAAGATCCCGTCTGGCAAGGGGTCAAAGCCGTTGCTGAGCAACGTATTCTGTTTCTCAGCGGACTGCCGTTTGGCTGGCTGGACGCCCCGCCGGGCATCAACCGGTTGCTGGGATTGCGTCGCCTGCACGCCTGGCTTGACCCCAAAATTGAAACCCACTTTAAGACCGATATGCAGCGCTACGCAGAGTTATTCTGGCACACCTCATTAAGCGATGCACAGTTTCAGAAGCTGGTGACACGCTGATGAGAATGACAACGCTGAGTATCCTGATGATCGCAGCCATTGCCGCGTGTGTCATCGTCGCAACGGTTTCAGGTGCATACCGTCTGGATGCCCAGCAGGTGATGAACCTCATTGCTGGCCATCCAGACGTGCCGACACAGGACAAAATCGTCTTCTGGCAGATTCGCTTACCGCGCATTCTGGCTGCATTGCTGCTGGGTGCGGCACTGGCGGGCGCAGGGACCACTTATCAGGGTATGTTCCGCAACCCACTGGTGTCGCCGGATATTCTCGGCGTGGCGGCCGGGGCGGGTTTAGGGGCCTGTACCGCCATCCTGCTGGGTTTACCGATCCTGTTTATTCAACTGTATGCGTTTGTCGGCGGTCTGTTCGTGGTAGCGGGCGTGTGGCTCATTACCCAGCGGGTAAAACGCCACGATCCGGTACTCACCCTTGTACTGGTCGGCATTGCGCTGGGTACGGTGTGCGGCGCAGGGATTTCGCTCATCAAAACGCTGGCTGACCCGTATACCCAACTACCGTCGATTACCTTCTGGCTACTCGGTGGTCTGTCGACCATCACCGCCCACGACCTGTGGTTGTCCGCACCGCTGATTGTGGCCGGTTTGGTGCCGCTGTTGTTGCTACGCTGGCGCATGAATTTGCTCACCCTCTCGGATGATGAAGCCCGTTCTCTGGGCATCAACGTATCCCGGCTGCGGCTCTGGCTGATTATCTGCGCCACGCTTATCACCGCCTGTACTGTGGCGATTGCCGGAATCATTGGCTGGATTGGGCTGGTGGTGCCACACATTGGCAGACTGCTTTGTGGGAACAACCACCAACGGCTACTGCCCGTTTCGATGGGGATCGGCGCTATTTTACTGCTGCTGACAGACACCCTTGCCCGCACCCTGAGCCGCACGGAAATCCCGCTGGGTATCCTGACCGCATTTATTGGTGCCCCCTTCTTCCTGTTACTTCTGCTCCGGGGAGGCCGACAATGACGCTGCTGACCGTACAACATGCGTCTCTCGGCTACCATTCCCGGCACCCTGTCTTGCGCGATGTCTCGTTTAGCGTCGCGCCAGGGTCAATCTGTTGCCTGATTGGCGCCAATGGCAGCGGGAAAACCACCCTGATGCGTACCATTCTTGGCGTTCTTCAACCGCTTGCTGGCCAGATTACGCTTGACGGTATCGCGGTGAATCATCTCAGCGACCGTGAACGCGCCGCCGCCATCGCCTGGGTTCCTCAGGCACATGACGGTGCGTTTGCCTTCACGGCTCTGGATATGGTGATGATGGGGCTAGCCCCGCAAATGGCGGCATTTGCCGTTCCCGGCGTCAAAGAACGCGACATCGCCCTTAAACAACTGGACGTGCTGGCAATCCCTCATCTCGCGCAACGGCGCTGGAACACTCTTAGCGGTGGTGAACGCCAACTGGTGTTGATTGCCCGTGCGCTGGCGCAACGTCCACGTCTTTTACTGCTGGATGAACCCGCTTCCAGCCTCGATTTTGGTCACCAAATCCGACTGCTCGACACCCTGGTCACGCTAAAAGATTCTGGCATGGCGCTGCTGATGTCGACCCACCATCCGTTGCATGCGCGTGCCATTGCCGACAGCGTGGTGCGCGTCGAGCCAGACGGTCTGGTGTCACAGGGGGGGCCAGAACACCAACTGGCTGCTGAACGTCTTGCCACCCTGTATCGGGTCACCCCCTCACAAATAGCCCATCATCTCTTTGGCTCACACGATTAAGGAATCACGATGCTCATTGACGACATTGATTTTGCTGACCTGTACCGCAAACAGTTACTTCTGGCGAAGCGAACCGAGAAAAAACCAGAACACTGGGACAAACGCGCGGAAAAGATGGCAGAGAATTGCGCCTCATTAACCGACAGCTACCTGCTCCAGTTATTGAGCAAGATTGACCTGAAAGGCGCGGAGTCACTGTTTGATATGGGTTGCGGCCCCGGAACGGTTGCGCTGGCGCTGGCCAAAAAAATGCCGATCGTTTACGGCGTTGACTACAGCCAGGGAATGCTGAGCGTTGCCGCTCGCCGTGCCGGGCAGATGGGCGCGCGCCACGTACAGTGGGTGCAGCGCGCATGGGAAGCACACTGGGACGACCTACCCCAATGTGATATTGCCGTTGCCTCACGTTCGACGCTGGTTGCCGATATGCGCCAGGCCATGACCAAACTGAATAATCAGGCACGGCTACGGGTTTACACCACCCATCTCGTCAGTTCCTCATTTGTATCACCTACGATTCAGCGTGCGTTGGGGCGCGAGGTGATTGAGCTTCCCAACTATATCTATGCCCTGAATGTTTTGTATCAGATGGGCATTCACGCACATGTTGATTTTATCCGTGGACCCAACTGCCAGCAGGACAACAGCACCTGGGCACGTTTTCTGGAGAACGTGCGCTGGAGCATGGGGGAACTGAGCACAGACGAAATTGAGCGTCTGGAGCACTGGTACCATCAGCAGGACCCTCGCACCATCGCGCCCGCCAGTCGCGACTGGGCGCTTATCTGGTGGGACAGCGTACCGCGGGAGGCGCTGCAATGATCTACGTCTCACAGGCGCAAGTCGATGCGCTGCTGCTGGAGGATATTCAGGGCGGCGATTTAACAACCCGGGCGTTAGGTATCGGCGAACAGCCGGGGAATATGGATTTTTATCACCGCCAGGGCGGGTGCGTGAGCGGAACCGCTGTGGCCAGACAAATGCTGACATCACTGGGTTTGACCGTTACCGACCTTGTGCCCGATGGCGAACGGGCGAACACCGGACAGTTACTTCTGCGCGCGCACGGTAACGCGGCGGCGCTGCACCAGGGCTGGAAAGCGGTACAGAACGTACTGGAATGGAGCTGCGGCGTATCGCGCTATCTCGACGAGATGCTGAACGAGCTACGCCAACGCTATCCCGACGGGCAGATTGCCTGTACCCGCAAAGCCATTCCCGGCACGCGTTTGTTGGCGACCCAGGCGATCCTTGCCGCCGGAGGCATTATCCATCGCGGAGGATGCGCCGAAACCGTGCTGCTGTTTGCGAATCATCGCCGCTTTCTTGCCGATCCGCACGACTGGGCCGCAGCAATCGCGCAACTCCGCGCCCATGCGCCAGAAAAAAAGATTGTGGTCGAAGCCGATACCCCCAATGAGGCGCTGGCCGCGCTACATGCTGCGCCTGATGTGCTGCAACTCGATAAGTTTACCCCTGAGCAGGCAGCAGACATCGCTCGCCTGGCTCCTTCTCTGGCCCCCCATTGCACGCTGGCGCTGACTGGCGGCATTACCCTCGCCTCACTGGCGAGTTATCTCGACTGTGGCATCAGGCTCTTTATCACCTCCGCGCCTTACTACGCCCCACCGGCGGATATCAAAGTTAGCCTGAGCCCGGACGCACGTGGCATATAACATTTATAAATGGACTATAAATAATGAATTTCAACAAAAGTTGTCTTTACACAGCCCTGTCGTTTGCTTTCGCGCAAGGTGCTTTTGCTGGGCAGGAAAGCGAAACCATGACCGTCTGGTCTAGTCCGGCCTCCGCCGCAACCACGACAGTTCTCGGCCAGGAAACGATGCAGCAACTGGATAAACAAAACGTGGCGCAGGCGCTAAGCGTCGTTCCCGGCGTCGTGCTGCAAAAATCTGGTAACCGTAATGAGCAACAAGTGAAGGTCCGCGGTTTTGACAGCCGTCAGGTCCCGGTCTTTTTCGACGGTGTTCCGGTGTACATCCCCTACGATGGCAACCTTGATTTAGGTCGTTTTCTGACATCCGATATCGCTTCTGTCGAAGTCTCTAAAGGCTACTCATCTTTGCTACAGGGGCCGAACCAGATGGGCGGCGCTATCAACATCACGACCAAAAAGCCCACCAAGCCGATTGAGGGCTCACTGGGGTATCGTCAGGGCTGGAGCCGTAGTAAAGACAATGCCCATGATATGCACGCGTCGTTCGGTGCCAGCAACGATCTCGGCTATATCCAGCTCAGTGGTAGCCAGCTAAAACAGGATTTCCTCGGATTACCTCATGGTGTTGATAACCCGGTAGCGGGCAGCAATGGCAAGATGATTAACTCATCAGCCGATGATAAACGCGGCATCGTGAAACTGGGATTCACGCCACGCGGCGATGATGAGTATGTTCTGACCTACATTAATCAGGACGGCGAAAAAGATAACCCGCCGTATGCCGGAACCAGCAGCCAGAAATCGCGTTATTGGCAATGGCCGCAATATGATAAAGAAAGTTATTACTATCAGGGCACCACGCATTTGGGCGATCGCTTTACATTGAAAAGCCGCCTGTATCGCGACACCTTTGAAAATACGCTGATGATGTACAACTCCCTTGCCGATCTGAAAAATAAGAAAGGCAGCTACAGCCATTATTCTGACTACAGCGACGTCGCAGGTCTGCAGCTTTCCGCTGATATGCGGGAAAACGACCTGCTCTCTTTCGCCGTGAACTGGAAAGACGACGTTCATCGCGAAAAAGGGGCTCCGAATGCCGCTTATGACCGCTACGAAGATCGTACCTGGTCTGTCGCCAGTGAATATCAATGGGCTGCTGCGGATAATGTCGATGTGGTGGCAGGTATCAGCTACGACTGGCGTGACAGCGTAGAGGGGATGAAGCACGAGAAAAACGGCAGCGTTACCCATTATGATGACAACGACCAGTCCGCCTTTAACTGGCAGGTAATGACCAAATACCACTTTGAAAATTCTGACACGTTAGCGCTGTCCTACTCTGACAGAACGCGCTTCCCCACACTGAAAGAGCGCTACACCACGTCAAAACCGGCTTATAACCAGATAGCGCTGGTCAACCCGCAGCTAAAACCGGAACGCGCCCGTAGCGTCGATCTCACGTGGAACGGTTCGTTCACCCAGAACTGGGGATTCGAAGCCAGCGTGTATTACAACCGCATTACCGATGCGATTCTGTCCCACAATATTGATGCCGACACGATTCAGAACCAAAACAGTGGTCGGGTGGATTACACCGGCCTGGATGCAGGCATCAAAGGTAAGGTCTTTGACATGCTGGATGTGGGGCTGAGCTACGGTCTTATCCATGCTGACGTTAAACGCAGCGACATCGGCAAGATTACCGACCTGCCAACGCAAACCCTGACCGCCTGGATGACGCTGAAACCGTGGGACCCACTCAGCATTACGCTGTCCGAAGAAGCCCGCTCTTCAAGCTATAGCAATTCTGATGGCTCACAAAAAGCGGCCGGGTTCGCCATTACCCACCTCCGGGCAGATTACACCATCGGACATGGCTTTAGCGTTAACGCGTCGGTCAACAACCTGTTTGATACACAGTACGTCTACAGCGAAGGGTTTATCGAAGAAGGTCGCAATTACTGGGCCGGGGTTGAGTATCAGTTCTGACTTAGCGATACAGAGAAACGGCCCCGTTCAGGGTAATGCTGTTCAGTTAACGCCTCAGTTTCAGAAAGTATCGCCTGTGAGGGTAGAAGTTATGAATATGCACTCTCAGAGAAAGGGTTCCGTTCACCTCATGTTCATCGCTTCTCTGAAACGCCGGCTCCTGTGAACGTGTAAAGGGCGTTCTCCGCCACGCCCTTTACAATCCCGGCTCCCGGCGGGAAAATTGTTGCTGCGCAATACCCTCCGCTTATTCCTTCAGGCTACCGGGTCGGGCGCGAGATAGCATCCCTGCAAAACGCGCCCTGAGCCAGCATCCATGCTGGCTCTCCCGGCCTTACGGAAACACGTCGGCAATTTTCAGCCGGACCAGCCCGCACCTCACCTTCTGCGTTTTTGTTTAAACAGCAAAACAGATTTAACTGGAAGCCTGAGAGTTGAAGCGATGACTCTGGTTCCGGCTGAAAATCGATGAGGCGTTGACGGCTGACCGGGGCTGTCCGCAGGGATGCGGACAGAGGGGACGGCCTGCATGGATGCAGGCTCGGCCCCGACCCGACAGGCAGACGGAATAAGACGAATAGCTCGCGTAGCGACGATTTTCCCGCCGGGAGCCTGGGATGCAAGGGAGGCGGCGGTGAGCCTCCCTTGCACGTTCACGGGTATCTGCGCTTCAGAGAAATGACACAACTAAGGTGAACGGAACTCTGAGCAAGAATCACATGTTCACCAGACATGCTTAACTGAACGGCATTACTGCTCGGGGGCCGTTTGATTAATCTCGTCGTACCAGTCGGAAAACACCCAGTACCACAATCGCGCCGACCACGGCCACCAGGAAGCTGTGGAGATTAAACCCACTGACATCACCGCCGATACCAAACATCGTTGCCAGCCACCCACCGACCACAGCACCGACAATACCGAGAATGCAGGTCAGGATAAATCCGCCGCCATCACGCCCCGGCATAATCAGCTTGGCGATAACCCCCGCAATCAGACCAAAAATAATCCAAGTAATAATTCCCATTTTCAGGCCCTCTTTCCAGTGAACGCATACGCAAGACATTCCTGCGCCAGCACGTTAAGTATAGGCAAGCCATCGCTACCTGCTGTTTGCACTCAGACTTAATTCATTGGCGTGAGTAAAAAATTTCATCCATTTGTATTAAGTTCCGTCTCGCTATGCCGATAACCCAACGATAAGCCAGGTATCCAGGAGTCATTAGGTGTGAGTAACTACAATGAGCAGTTCCTGAAGCAAAACCCGCTCGCAGTATTAGGGGTTCTCCGGGACTTAAATTCACAGCAGGTTCCACTGCGTATCTCCTGGTCGGGAGGTCAGTTCATCAGCAAAATTCTTGCTGTCAGCCCGGACGAATTGATCATGGATTTTGGCAGTCAGGAGTATGAAAACCAGGCCGTGCAACGCGCCAGCCAGATCTCAATTATCGCCGAAACGCAGGGTGCCAAGGTGGAGTTTACCCTCCCGCAACTGACAAAAGGCGAGTATCAACGATTGCCAGCCTTTGTCTCATCGTTGCCACCTTCGCTGTGGTTCGTCCAGCGCCGGGAATACTTCCGCATCGGTGCGCCGTTACACCCGCCCTATCACTGCAAGGCGAAGATGCCGGACAACAGTATCCTGCATTTCCGCTTATTCGATTTGTCTCTTGGCGGCATGGGCGCGCTATTAGAAGGGGCTACACCGGAGGGGCTGGTCGAAGGTATGCGCTTCTCGCAGGTTGAACTGAATATGGAACAATGGGGCGTGTACCACGTTGATGCCCAGCTCATTTCAATTACCGAGCGAAAAGTGATCGACGGGAAAAATGAGACCATCACCACTCCCCGCCTGAGCTTTCGTTTTCTCAACGTCGGCCCGGCGGTGGAGCGGAATTTACAGCGGATTATTTTTTCGCTTGAGCGCGAGGCTCGGGAAAAGTCGAATAAAGTACGCGAGTAATATCACGCGCCTTACATCGCATCCAGCGCTCGCTGAAGCTTCCAGATATAACGTGGAGCCTGCGGCGCAGGATGGTTATCGACAACATGCTCAAAAAACTCATCGGCACTCAGATCGTTGATTTTGCTGATGGCTTTTTTCCTGTCAGAGGAGAACGTCCGCAGCAGCGCCCCGGCACCGTTCGCATATGACACCACCAGCGCATATTGCATCACCTGTGGGTCTTCAATTCCCGCCAGCGGACCGGTTTCAAGAATGCTCAGATACGCCGCCCCCATGGAGATATTGCGCTCTGGATTTTTCAGCTCACTGGTCGACGGCTCTCCGCTCCATCCCATCCGACGATACACATCCCGCCCGGAGGTAGAGGCTTTAAGCTGCATCAGACCGATGGCATTAGATTTACTGACTGCATTGGGGTTACCCCCTGATTCAATAGCGATAATCGCCGTAATCAATTGTGGGCTAACGCCCCAGGCCGCACCGGCTTTTTCACTGATAGGCATCCATTGCATCGCGCGTTTAACCGGAACTTCTGCATTCCATGGCGGATTTTTGTAATCCTGTTTTGAACTACAGCCCGCAAGTATTACAACCAAAAAAGCAAACCATCTCAATTTCACGTCATCTATCCTTATAGCCGGAACCTGTCGCTGAGGTGACAACGACATACCTACGCGGCATGATATACATTTGGTTTTAGTTGTAGCAAGGAAATGCCATGTCCCGGTTTCACTTAATTGCCCCGTCGGGCTACTGTATCAACCAGCAGGCAGCATTACGTGGGCTTGCGCGTCTTACCGAGGCCGGTCATCAGGTCGATAACACTGCCGTCATTGCCCGTCGCTGTCAGCGTTTTGCCGGTACCGAAGCCGAGCGTCTGGCGGATGTGAACTCACTCGTTGAGCTAAAAACGCCTGATACTATTGTGATGGCGGTGCGCGGCGGCTACGGTGCAAGCCGTTTGCTGGCAGATATTGACTGGCAGGCGCTGGCCGTTCGCCAGCAACAGAACCCACTCCTGCTGTGTGGTCACAGCGATTTCACGGCCATTCAGTGCGGGCTGCTGGCGAAGAGTCATGTCATCTCGTTTAGTGGTCCGATGCTGGCGGCTAACTTCGGTGCCGAAGAAATGAACGCCTTTACCGAGCACCATTTTTGGCAGGCTTTACGCAATGCCGAATTTACCCTCGACTGGCAAGGTCATGGCCCGGATTGCGCTACCGAAGGCACGCTGTGGGGCGGAAATCTGGCGATGCTCATTTCGCTGATGGGGACGCCGTGGATGCCCGCCATTGAGAACGGTATTCTGGTGCTGGAAGATATCAACGAGCACCCGTTTCGCATCGAGCGCATGCTGCTGCAACTTTATCATGCTGGGGTCCTCTCCCGCCAGAATGCCATCATTCTCGGCAGTTTTAGCGGCAGTGCGCCTAATGATTATGATGCCGGTTATAGTCTTGATTCAGTGTGCGCGTTTTTGCGTGCCAAATTATCGGTTCCACTGTTAAGCGGCCTCGATTTTGGCCATGAACAACGCACCGTCACCTTACCTTTAGGGGCCAAAGCCGTGCTGAAAAATGATAAAAACGGCAGTCAACTCACAATCTCCGGTCATCCGGTGCTTAAATCGTAAAAAAAGCCTGTCTCAGGGCTAAGTAAAACGCTGTTTCTGTCGTTATTATGTTAGGGTTTATTAATACGAAACAGCGTAATTCAGGAGTAACCGAACGTTGGATGCCGCAGCAATCATTAGCCTTTTTATTTTGGGTTCCGTTCTCGTCACCTGCAGTATCTTGCTTAGTTCATTCTCATCACGTCTTGGTATCCCGATTCTGGTGATTTTCCTCGCTATTGGCATGTTAGCGGGCGTGGACGGTGTTGGCGGCATTCCTTTTGATAACTACCCGTTTGCCTACATGGTCAGTAACCTGGCGTTGGCCGTGATCCTGCTTGACGGCGGGATGCGAACTCAGGCCAGCTCCTTTCGTGTTGCGCTAGGCCCGGCATTATCGCTGGCGACCGTGGGCGTGCTGATTACCTCTGGTTTAACCGGCATGATGGCGGCATGGCTGTTTCATCTGGATCTCATCGAAGGGCTGCTGATTGGCGCGATTGTCGGTTCAACCGATGCCGCAGCAGTATTTTCCCTGCTCGGCGGTAAAGGGCTGAACGAACGTGTGGGTTCGACGCTGGAAATTGAGTCAGGTAGTAATGACCCAATGGCCGTATTTCTGACCATTACACTTATCGAAATGATCCAGAATCACGAGACCGGTTTAAGCTGGATGTTCGCCGTGCATATTATCCAGCAGTTTGGCTTAGGTATCGCTATCGGTCTCGGCGGTGGATACCTGCTCCAGCAGATGATTAACCGTATTTCTCTGCCTGCCGGGCTGTATCCGCTGCTGGCCTTAAGCGGCGGTATCCTCATTTTTGCCCTGACTACCGCGCTTGAAGGCAGCGGTATTCTGGCGGTTTATCTGTGTGGTTTCCTGCTGGGTAATCGCCCCATCCGCAACCGATTCGGTATTCTGCAAAACTTTGACGGACTGGCCTGGCTGGCGCAAATTGCCATGTTCCTGGTGCTGGGATTGCTGGTGACGCCGTCTGACCTGTTGCCTATTGCGATTCCGGCGCTGATTTTGTCCGCCTGGATGATTTTCTTCGCGCGTCCGTTGTCGGTGTTCGCCGGATTGCTGCCATTTCGTGGTTTCAATCTGCGCGAGCGCATTTTCATTAGCTGGGTTGGCTTGCGCGGCGCGGTACCCATTATCCTTGCCGTCTTCCCGATGATGGCGGGTCTGGAAAATGCGCGTTTGTTCTTTAACGTCGCATTCTTTGTGGTACTGATCTCGCTGCTGTTCCAGGGAACGTCGCTGTCGTGGGCCGCCAAAAAAGCCAAAGTCGTGGTACCTCCCGTTGGCTGGCCGGTGTCGCGCATTGGTCTTGATATTCACCCGGATAATCCCTGGGAGCAGTTCGTTTACCAGTTGAGTGCCGATAAATGGTGCGTAGGGGCCGCATTGCGTGACCTGCATATGCCAGAGGAAACGCGTATTGCCGCACTGTTTCGTGACAACGTGCTGTTTCACCCCTCAGGCAGTACCCGCCTGCGTGAAGGCGATGTGCTGTGCGTCATTGGCCGCGAACGCGACCTGCCCGCCTTAGGCAAGCTGTTCAGCCAGTCGCCGCCAGTGTCGTTAGATCAGCGTTTCTTTGGTGATTTTATTCTCGAAGCCAGCGCGAAATATGCCGATGTGGCTCTGATTTATGGTCTGGAAGATGGCACCGGGTATCGCGATAAGCAGCAAACGCTGGGGGAAATTGTTCAGCAGCTGTTGGGTGCTGCGCCGGTCGTCGGTGACCAGGTGGAATTTGCCGGTATGATCTGGACGGTCGCCGAGAAAGAGGATAATGCCGTGCTGAAAGTGGGTGTCCGCGTGGCAGAAGATGAGGATGAATAACGCAGTTGTTTTGGCCGGGTGACGGCTGCGCCTTACCCGGCCTACAAATGTACTGCTTCTGTAGGCCTGAAAACTGCGCGCCATCAGGCAATCCGACAAAAGTTACACCGTCACTACCGGCACGCGCAGCGCCAGCGAGCACATTAATTCATAGCCCACCGTGCCCGCCGCTGTCGCCACATCGTCAATTTTAATCTCTTTGCCCCACAGTTCCACAGGCGTTCCTATCCCCGCCTGTGGGCATGGAGTCAGGTCTACCGCCAGCATATCCATGGATACCGTGCCGACCGTCCCGGTCCGTACACCGTCCACCAGCACCGGTGTCCCACTTGGCGCATGGCGCGGATAACCATCGGCATAGCCTGTCGCCACAATCCCTATGCGCTGTTCACCGCTGGCAGTGTAACGACCGCCGTAACCCACCCGATCACCCGCTTTCAGCGTTTGCACGCCGATAATCTCACTGCTCAGCGTCATCACTGGCTTAAGTCCGGTGTTGGCAATATCCCGCCATTGTCCCGACGGCGACGCGCCGTACAGAATAATACCCGGACGAACCCAGTCATAATGCGCTTGTGGGTGCCACAGCGTCGCAGCCGAATTCGACAGCGAACGTCGACACTCCAGCCCTTCCGTTGCCTGCGCAATACGCGCCATCGCGTCCTTGATGCCATCCGGATGTTCAGCATCAGCAAAATGCGACATCAGCGTCATCTCACCCACGTTAGGCATTGCCCGCAACTGTTGCCAGACGGTCGCTACTCGCTCTGGTAAGAAACCCAGCCGGTTCATGCCGCTATTCACCTTCAGGTAAATATCCAGCGGCGCGTTCAGGCGGGCATTTTGCAACGCTTTGAGCTGCCAGTTACTGTGGACACAGGTGGTCAGACGATATGTGTCATACACCGTCAGGTCTTCGGCATGGAAAAAACCCTCCAGCATTAAAATCGGTCCTTTCCATCCCCGCTCCCGCAGGGTGATCGCCTCCTCGAGATTGAGCATAGCGAAACCATCGGTCGTTCCCAGAGCATTCCAGACACGTTCTATACCGTGTCCGTAGGCATTGGCTTTCACCACCGACCAGACGCGGGAGTCCGGCGCAGCCTGACGCGTAATGGTCAGATTTTGTTTCAACGCCTGCAGGTCAATGCTGGTCAGTATCGGGCGGGTCATCTCGCGTCCTTATTAGTTATGTACACCGTGTAAATGCCGCGGGCGAGACGGGGTAAATCCCGGACTGTAACGCGCCACGCTCAGATCGTCATAAGGTATGGCTGGCGTGCGACCAGAGAGAATATCGCTCAGTAACTGACCCGATCCACAGGCCATTGTCCAACCCAATGTGCCATGACCCGTATTGAGCAGCAGATTCTTAAAGCGGGTACGCCCCACCACTGGCGTTCCGTCTGGTGTCATCGGACGCAGCCCGGTCCAGAAGGTGGCTTGTTCAACATGACCGCCGCGTGGAAAGAGATCGCGCACCACCATCTCCAGCGTTTCACGACGTGGTTGTAGTAGCTCGGTATTAAAACCAACAATCTCTGCCATACCGCCAACACGAATACGCTCATCAAAACGGGTAATGGCGATTTTGTAGGTTTCATCAAGAATAGTGGAAACCGGCGCACCATCATCTTCTGCCACCGGAATGGTTAATGAGTAGCCCTTAAGCGGATACACCGGAATATCAACGATCCCTTTGAGCATCGCCGTGGAGTACGAGCCAAAGGCCATAACATAGGCATCGGCTTTGATAACTTCGTCGCCACACTGGACGCCATAAATTTGCTCGCCTTCGCTGAATAGCTTATCGACGGGAGTGTTAAAACGGAATTTTACCCCCGCCTGCTCGGCCATTTGCGCCAGACGCTGGGTAAACAGCTGACAGTCACCGGTTTCGTCATTCGGCAACCGTAATCCCCCTGTCAGTTTGTGCGCGACCTCTGCCAGCGCAGGTTCGACTTCCGCCAGACGATTTGCCTCCAGAAGTTGGTACGGCACACCGGCATCTTCCAGCACGGCAATATCACGCGTGGCGTTCTCATACTGTTGAGCGGTTCTAAACAGTTGTAACGTACCGCCCTGACGACCCTCATACTCGATCCCCGTGGTGGCTCGCAGCGCCTTCAGACAATCACGGCTGTATTCCGCCAGACGCACCATGCGCCCTTTGTTTTCCATGTAGTGGCTGGTGTCGCAGTTACGCAGCATTTGCCACATCCACTTCAGTTGGAACTGCGTGCCGTCGAGGCGTACAGCCAACGGGGCGTGGCGCTGAAACATCCATTTAATCGCTTTTAGCGGTACGCCTGGCGCCGCCCACGGCGCGGCATAACCAGGAGAGATTTGCCCGGCGTTAGCCGCACTGGTTTCCAGTGCCGGACCCGGCTCACGATCGATGACGGTGACATCGTGTCCAGCCTGACTTAAATACCAGGCGCTGGTCACGCCAACGACGCCACTTCCCAGTATGACAACTCGCATAGCCACTCCGTTAACAGTAAAAGAACAATCTTCTAATTACATCTTGATAACTCAGTTGAAAATATTATTCAACATATGGCTTTTTTATGGTGATGTATCTCACACATAGCAGTGATTGCAGGGAAGTCTCTGCTTTGGCATCTCCTGCTGCGCGTAAATTTTATCCAGCATAAAATTTTGTTACCTCGCCGTTTTTCGACGCTTCGCTGACGTGAAATCGCAAAGAAAAAATTTCTCCTGCAGCACGCTTTTTAACACCATGATCTATGCTTGAAATGAGGTACTCCAGACAGAGAGTGCCGCCAACAATGAGGGTGCGCGAATGGCTACGATTGATTCCATGAACAAGGACAGCACACGGTTAAGCGATGGACCCGACTGGACGTTTGATCTGCTGGATGTCTATCTGGCAGAGATAGACCGCGTGGCGAAACTCTACAGGCTGGATACCTACCCGCACCAAATCGAGGTGATCACCTCTGAGCAAATGATGGATGCCTACTCCAGCGTCGGGATGCCAATCAACTATCCGCACTGGTCGTTTGGTAAAAAATTTATTGAAACCGAACGCTTGTACAAGCACGGTCAGCAAGGACTGGCCTATGAGATTGTTATTAACTCCAACCCATGTATCGCGTACCTGATGGAAGAGAACACCATCACCATGCAGGCACTGGTCATGGCGCATGCCTGCTATGGACATAACTCGTTCTTCAAGAATAACTACCTGTTCCGCAGTTGGACGGACGCCAGCTCCATCGTCGATTACCTGATCTTCGCACGAAACTACATTACCCAGTGTGAAGAGCGTTACGGTGTTGATGAAGTTGAGAAACTCCTCGACTCCTGCCATGCGCTGATGAATTACGGCGTTGACCGCTATAAACGCCCGCAAAAAATCTCACTACAGGAAGAGAAGGCCCGGCAGAAAAGCCGTGAGGAGTATCTGCAAAGTCAGGTGAATATGTTGTGGCGTACGTTGCCAAAGAAAGAGGAAGAGAAGACCATCTCTACCGCACGGCGTTATCCTTCTGAGCCGCAGGAAAACCTGCTGTATTTTATGGAGAAAAACGCCCCACTGCTTGAGTCCTGGCAGCGAGAGGTCCTGCGTATTGTGCGTAAGGTGAGCCAGTATTTTTATCCGCAGAAACAGACTCAGGTTATGAACGAAGGATGGGCAACCTTCTGGCACTACACTATCCTCAATCATCTTTATGATGAAGGCAAAGTCACCGAGCGCTTTATGCTGGAGTTTCTGCATAGCCATACCAACGTGGTATTCCAGCCACCGTATAACAGTCCATGGTATAGCGGGATAAACCCTTATGCGCTGGGTTTTGCTATGTTCCAGGATATCAAACGTATTTGTCAGTCGCCCACCGAGGAGGACAAATACTGGTTCCCCAATATTGCGGGTTCCGACTGGCTGGAAACGCTGCATTTCGCGATGCGTGATTTTAAAGATGAGAGCTTTATCAGCCAGTTCCTGTCACCGAAAGTGATGCGCGATTTCCGCCTGTTCACGGTGCTGGATGATGACCGCCATAATTACCTGGAAATTTCAGCGATTCACAATGAGGAGGGGTATCGCGAGATCCGTAACAGGCTGTCATCGCAATATAACCTGAGCAACCTGGAGCCGAATATTCAAATCTGGAATGTCGATCTACGCGGCGACCGTTCACTGACCTTGCGTTACATCCCACATAACCGCGCGCCGTTGGATAAAGGACGCAAAGAAGTGTTGAAGCATGTTCATCGGCTGTGGGGATTTGATGTGATGCTGGAGCAGCAAAATGAGGACGGCAGCGTTGAGCTGCTGGAGCGTTGCCCGCCAAGGATGAACGGCCTGTAAAGCTGATTGCCGGAGGCGGTGTAAACACCTTATCCGGCCTATGACGCAGACGCATTGTAGGCCGGATAAGACGCTTTGGCGTCACCATCCGGCATTGCGCGATTAGCGTCCCTGAATAGCTAAATCGCCCGGTAAATTCTTCTGCATACGGTGCCAAATCTCGCCACTGTCGTGACCATAACGGCGCACCGTTTCATAGACCAAATCATGAGCGCCCTGCTCACACAGCTCTGACAGCTTACGGTAGAAGTTAAGCGCCAGGCCACGCGCTTCCGGGTTGGCAAAGTAATGACGGCCAATACGCGTATAAAGTCCTTTCATGCCGTTGAGGATCAAACCGTAAATCGGATTGCCCGACGCAAATGCCAGACCGCGGAAAATGTTGTAGTCCAGATCGGCAAACGCATCAGCATGGTCAGCAACCTGATTCGCCGTGGCCAAAACGTCCTGGGCTTTATCAGGATGCTGGCGGAATGCGGTGCGAATAAAGATCGTCGAGATGTTGGTACGCACAGACAGCAGATTATCAATCAACTGCGGAACGCTTTCGTGATCGAGACGCGCCAACGTTTCCAGAATATTCAGTCCGGAGGTTTCCCAGAAGTTATTCACTTTCGTCGGTTTGCCGTGTTGAATGGTCAACCAGCCGTCCCGCGCCAGACGCTGCAATACTTCGCGTAACGTGGTACGTGTTACTCCAATAAGTTCGGAGAGTTCACGTTCAGCGGGCAAAATAGTGCCAGGTGGGAAGCGGTTATTCCAGATACTCTCAATGATGTACTCTTCCGCGAACCCAGCCGGGCTTTGCGCCTTAATGACCATAGTAAAAATTCCATTACACAGCAAAACATAGTTATACACATCATACCAGATGGGTATCTTAGCTGATAGCTGACGCAATGAAGAAAAAGTGGATCAAGGCTTCATTTTCCAAATAACGCTACAGTACAGCCAACCTTGCCAGTCTCGTGAATAGCTTGCCTGTACTCCCACCTCCCGCTAAGCTTTGCGGTCAAACATAAAAACATGATTTCATTTTTAAAGGTAGGGAAATCACCATGGAGCTATCATGGGGCCGCGCGATGTGGCGCAATTTTTTAGGTCAATCACCAGACTGGTACAAACTTGCACTGCTTGTCTTCTTAGTCGTTAACCCGATTATTTTTTTCATCAACCCTTTTATCGCCGGTTGGTTGCTGGTGGCCGAGTTCATTTTCACGCTGGCGATGGCGTTAAAATGCTACCCACTACTGCCCGGCGGGCTGTTAGCCATCGAAGCTGTCGTCATCGGCATGACCAGCGCCGCACATGTTCGTGAAGAAGTTGCCGCCAACCTTGAAGTGCTCTTGCTGCTGATGTTTATGGTGGCGGGCATCTACTTTATGAAGCAACTGCTGCTGTTTATTTTTACCCGACTGCTGCTCAGTATTCGCTCCAAGATGCTGCTGTCGCTGGCCTTTTGTGTTGCCGCAGCCTTCCTTTCTGCGTTCCTCGACGCATTGACCGTGGTCGCAGTTGTGATCAGCGTGGCGGTCGGTTTTTACGGCATCTACCATCGCGTCGCCTCGTCCCGTCCGGAAGATAACAATTTGCTGGATGACAGCCATATCGACCAGCACAATAAAGCCGTACTCGAGCAGTTCCGTGGTTTTCTGCGTAGCCTGATGATGCACGCGGGAGTCGGCACCGCGTTAGGCGGTGTGATGACCATGGTTGGCGAACCGCAGAACCTGATTATCGCCAAAGCGGCTGGCTGGCATTTTGGTGATTTTTTCCTGCGCATGTCACCGGTCACCGTTCCGGTGTTGATTTGCGGTCTGCTCACCTGCCTGCTGGTTGAAAAGTTACGTTGGTTTGGCTACGGAGAA
This sequence comes from Citrobacter sp. HN-141, assembly GCF_033341895.1. Taxonomy (NCBI): domain Bacteria; kingdom Pseudomonadati; phylum Pseudomonadota; class Gammaproteobacteria; order Enterobacterales; family Enterobacteriaceae; genus Citrobacter; species Citrobacter sp. HN-141. The sequence goes on from NZ_JAWPBF010000016.1 coordinate 130,575, forward strand.
ACATTACCGGAAGCGGTCCGTGGCGTTCTGCAACAGTTTGACGATGAAAGCCGTCAACAACGTACCCGCCAGGATAAAATCAAGCTGATTATTCAGGCTGTTATCGGCGTATGGCTGGTCGTCGCCCTCGCGCTGCATCTGGCAGAAGTCGGATTAATTGGCCTCTCGGTGATTATTCTGGCGACGTCGTTAACCGGTGTCACTGACGAACACGCTATTGGTAAAGCCTTCACCGAATCGCTGCCCTTCACCGCGCTGCTTACCGTATTTTTCTCCGTGGTTGCGGTGATTATCGATCAGCAACTCTTTGCGCCGATTATTCAGTTTGTTTTGCAGTCTTCTGAACATGCACAGCTGACCCTGTTCTATCTTTTCAACGGCCTGCTGTCGTCAATTTCAGACAACGTCTTTGTTGGCACCATTTACATCAACGAAGCGAAAGCGGCGCTGGAGCACGGGACGATTAGCCTGAATCAATATGAACTGTTAGCGGTGGCGATTAATACCGGAACCAACCTGCCTTCCGTAGCGACGCCAAATGGTCAGGCGGCATTCTTGTTCCTGCTAACCTCCGCACTGGCACCACTGATTCGCCTCTCCTACGGCCGTATGGTGTGGATGGCATTGCCGTATACGATCGTCCTGACGCTGGTGGGTCTGTTGTGCGTAGAGTTCACGCTGGTCCCCGTGACCGAATGGATGATGCAAACAGGCTGGTTAGCTACACTTTCATAACAATAAACCGGGTAAATCACTGCCCGGTTTGACTTTTTGCATGATAATTATCCGATTACACAATATTTCAATTGCCGCTAGTGGCGCATAAATTGAATTGGTTTAAACTGCGGTCTCTACGCATGTTGCAGGGAAATTATTATGTTGCGATTTTTAAACCAGTGCTCCCGTGGGCGTGGAGCATGGTTATTGCTGGCGCTCACCGCCCTGGCGTTGGAACTTGTTGCCTTGTGGTTCCAGCATGTCATGCTGCTTAAACCTTGCGTGTTGTGTATTTACGAACGTAGCGCATTATTTGGCGTGATGGGTGCTGGTCTGGTGGGCGCCATCGCCCCAAAAACGCCGCTGCGTTATGTGGCGATGCTTATCTGGATTTACAGCGCCTGGCGCGGACTTCAGTTAGCGTATGAACACACGATGATTCAGCTGCACCCATCACCGTTCATGACCTGTGATTTTGCCGCGCGCTTCCCGAGTTGGTTACCGCTGGATAAATGGCTGCCGCAGGTATTTATGGCTTCCGGTGACTGCGCTGAGCGTCAGTGGTCATTTTTAACCCTGGAGATGCCGCAATGGCTGTTGGGGATTTTTGCCGCCTATCTGGTCGTTGCCGTGTTGGTGCTGATTGCCCAGCCCTTTAAACCGAAAAAACGTGACCTCTTCGGTCGCTAACAGAACGCTCCTTCGGGAGCGTTCTGTTTGCCATAATGTCATTGCCTGCGGGTATCTATAAAATGTATATTAAATGCATCTTATAGATACCCCACAAAGGAGATGTCTTATGTCCCATTTACGCATCCCGGCAAACTGGAAAGTTAAACGCTCTACTCCCTTCTTTACGAAAGACAATGTCCCGGCCGCTCTGCTTTCTCACCACAACACAGCAGCGGGCGTTTTTGGACAACTCTGCGTGATGGAAGGCACTGTAACGTATTACGGCTTTGCCAATGAAGACGCAAAAGAACCTGAAGTAAAAGTGGTCATTAATGCCGGACAGTTCGCGACCAGCCCACCGCAGTACTGGCATCGCGTTGAATTAAGCGACGATGCGCAGTTCAACATTAATTTCTGGGTTGAAGATGACAACCATAGTGATGAGATGTATCAGGCGAAAAAGTCTTAATCCTTAACGCCTGTTAATCGATGGGCGGCTTAGTCCGCCCATGAAGGTTTGTTCAGAATAGGCGGCACTATTAATTTATAGTGCGTCGAAGTGAGCAGAAAGCAGTCGTAAAGCAGAGTGTTAGCGCAAGACGAATCACCACCTTCCGAGGTTTTGAGTTGTTTTGCGCTAATTTTTTGCCCCATCCATGCCACATCACACACCCATCTTCGAAAAACATGCAAAGCCTTGCAAACCGATGCAAAGCTTTGTGCATCCATCTTTTGTCTCAATTAAAAACTTCCAAATCTGTATTTATTGGCTCTGATAAATTTCTGCTATCCCTGATCACATCACCTATTGTCGCTAATCAAGGAATACTCCTATATCAAGAAGTGGGTGATGCTGCCAACTTACTGATTTAGTGTATGATGGTGTTTTTGAGGTGCTCCAGTGGCTTCTGTTTCTATCAGC
>NZ_JAWPBF010000017.1:0-121826 GCF_033341895.1 Citrobacter sp. HN-141
GAAGTGAAACGCCGTAGCGCCGATGGTAGTGTGGGGTCTCCCCATGCGAGAGTAGGGAACTGCCAGGCATCAAATAAGTGAAGAAGCCCATCCTGACGGATGGGCTTTTTTGCGTCTGTGCGGGGTGAAAACCGCCGGATGCGGCATCCTGTCTTATCCGGCCTACAGCTGAATGTATTTTGTAGGCCCGATAAGCGCAGCGCATCAGGCAAGCAGGCAATACCACAGTTACTGTCTTACCCATTGCGTAACAAAATCAGTAAGTTGCTGTATATCGTTGATATCTAACAATGGAACATCCACCGCCAGCGGAACATCACTGGCAACCGCGATAACATATTCATCTATCGCCAATTCTTCAGGACTGTGCCCGCAACCTTCACGAAAAAGCAGGATCTTCGCGACAGGTTCATGCTTAAAGCCTTCAACAAGCACCATATCTAACGCCGAGGTATCCATCCGGCTAACCAGATAGGCCAGGTCCAGTTCGGGCTCTTCAGGTGTTTCAACCATTAACGCCCAACGCTGTTGGCTGGCAACCAGCGTTTGTGCTGCTCCGGCTTTACGTAGCTCATAGCTATCCTTGCCTGGCCTATCGACATCCATATCGTGGTGTGTATGCTTAATCAATCCGGGACGAATGCCTCTGGCGCACAGTTCCGGGATAAGTTTTTTGAGCAGCGTGGTTTTCCCCGTACCGCTCCAGGCCGCAATAGCGAGTAATGGGATCATGATTTAGCCTGCCATCTGGCGAGTTCTTCGGGGGTGTTCACGTTTACGAACGCATCTTTATGATCGCTGAAATCGACAGCATGGCCGCCAGCCAGACGCATAAAGACCATAACGCGTCGTTCACCAGACTGAAGATAATCCTGCAGCAAAGGCTGCATAGAGCGGTGCATTAGCGCGATGGTTGGGTGATCTCTTTCCCCATCATGCACCCAGACAACCGGTGCAGCTTTGCGCTGCTCTTTTAAACGAGCGACCAGATCGTGAGGAATATAGGGCATATCGCACGGGCAAAACAGAAACCACTCCCCCGTTTGCTGCAGGAATACCGATAGCATCCCGGCTAGTGGGCCAGGGAAATCGGCCAGGGAATCGGGAATAACTTTCAGGCCGCTTTGCTGGTATATATCCCGGTGGCGATTGGCATTAACCACCACGGTTTCGACCTGCAAAGCGAGAATGTCGGCCACATGCCGCCAAAGAGGTTTACCGTCCAGTTCAAGCAGACCTTTATCGGTTCCACCCATCCGTCTGGCTTTACCGCCAGCCAGCACAACCCCTGTTATTGCACTATCCAGAATCACTGATATCGCCTCTTTTAATGTGGGATTGACCCTGCTAACGTATCTGTATTGAGCCTAAGGAGCACAACCATGAAATGTAAACGTCTGAATGAAGTTATTGAACTCCTCCAGCCTGCCTGGCAGAAGGAACCCGATCTTAACCTGATGCAATTTTTACAGAAACTGGCGCAAGAGTCAGGTTTTGACGGCGAACTGGCGGATTTAACTGATGACATTCTGATCTATCACCTGAAAATGCGTGACTCAGCGAAGGATGCAGTCATCCCAGGTATTCAGAAAGATTATGAAGAAGATTTTAAAACGGCACTTCTACGCGCACGTGGCGTAATTAAAGAGTAAAAGCTTGTAATCGCCGCCACCGAAAGCGCTGCGAAATGATATCCTGAATCATTCGTAGTATTTTCCGGATGATGGGATGAACGACAACGCTTTTAATTTCCAGACGCTACACCCGGATACCATCATGGATGCACTGTTTGAGCAGGGGATCCGGGTGGACTCCGGGCTTACCCCACTTAACAGCTATGAAAACCGTGTCTATCAATTCCAGGACGAAGACCGTCGGCGCTTTGTCGTTAAGTTTTATCGCCCTGAACGTTGGTCTGTCGATCAGATCCAGGAAGAGCACCAGTTTGCTCTGGAACTGGTAAGCGATGAAGTCCCAGTAGCTGCGCCGTTGGTACTGAACGGCCAAACGCTGTTAAGCCACCAGGGTTTCCATTATGCGATCTTCCAAAGCGTCGGTGGACGCCAGTTTGAAGCCGACAACATCGATCAGATGGAGGCGGTGGGGCGCTATCTCGGACGTATGCACCAGACCGGATGCAAGCGTACTTTTGTCTTCCGCCCAACGATTGGCCTTGAAGAGTACCTGACTGAGCCGCGTAAAGTTTTTGAACACGCACAGCTTATCCCATCAGGGCAAAAAGCGGCTTTCCTGAAGGCAACGGATGCGCTTATCGCGATTGTTACCGAACGCTGGCATACGCGTTTTACCACGTTACGCCTGCACGGTGATTGTCATGCCGGTAATATTCTGTGGCGCGATGGCCCGATGTTTGTCGATTTAGATGATGCCCGCAATGGTCCGGCTATTCAGGATTTATGGATGCTCCTCAATGGTGATAAAGCTGAACAACGCATGCAGCTAGAAACCATTATCGAGGCTTATGAAGAGTTTAGTGAGTTCGACACCGCTGAAATCGGACTGATAGAACCTTTACGCGCTATGCGTTTAGTTTATTATCTTGCTTGGCTAATTCGACGTTGGGCTGACCCTGCGTTCCCAAAAAACTTTCCGTGGTTAACCGGGGAAGATTACTGGCATCGTCAGACCGCGACCTTTATTGAGCAGGCAAAAATTCTGCAAGAGCCCCCCTTACAATTAACGCCAATGTATTAATCGGAGAAACTTGAACATGAAAAAAATATGGCTGGCGCTGGCTGGTATGGTCTTAGCTTTTAGCGCATCGGCAGCGCAGTTCCAGGATGGTAAACAATACATCACCCTGGAGAAGCCTGTTGCGGGTGAACCGCAAGTGTTGGAGTTCTTCTCCTTCTACTGCCCGCACTGCTATCAGTTTGAAGAAGTGCTTCACGTCTCTGATAATGTGAAGAAAAAGCTGCCGGAAGGCACCAAGATGACCAAATACCATGTCGAGTTTCTCGGGCCTTTGGGCAAAGATCTGACGCAGGCATGGGCTGTTGCTATGGCACTGGGCGTTGAAGATCAAGTGACTGTGCCGTTGTTTGAAGGGGTACAGAAAACGCAGACTGTTCAGTCTGTTGCTGATATCCGCAAGGTCTTCGTCGACGCAGGTATTAAAGGTGAAGACTATGATGCGGCATGGAATAGCTTCGTGGTGAAATCACTTGTTGCCCAGCAGGAAAAAGCGGCAGCTGACTTGCAGCTGCAGGGCGTGCCGGCGATGTTTGTTAATGGCAAATATCAGGTGAACCCGCAGGGTATGGATACCAGCAGCATGGATATCTTTGTACAGCAGTATGCTGATACTGTGAAATTCCTGGTAGGTCAGAAGTAAAAGAAAAAGCCGGTCACAGACCGGCTTTTTTATGTGAGGCTTTAATCGCATTTAATTGTGTATCTTTCTCGCTCCAGAGCATGTTCAGCCACTGCTGGAACCGACGTTTAAATCCCTTATCGTTAACGTAATCACCGTGCAATTCTTCGCTAATCGGCTCGAGATTCACTCGTACGACAATACGTGTCAGCTTGCCGCTGAGCATATCGTAGAAAGGATGACGGCTATTTTCTGGATAACACAGCGTAACGTTCAGCAATTTATCGAACTGTGACCCCAGAACGTTTAGCGCCATTGCAATGCCTGCCGCCTTGGGCGGAAGCAGATTGCTGTACGGTGAACGGGTTTGCTGACGCTTCTCGTCCGTAAAACGTGAGCCTTCGACAAAATTCACAATTGTTGTCGGATGTACGCGAAATTTCTCGCAGGAACGGCGCGTTGTTTCCACATCTTTACCGCGTCGTTCCGGGTGGCGGAGCAGATAGCCACGCGAATAGCGTTTCATAAACGGCATATCCAAAGCCCAACACGCCAGACCAATAAAAGGGACCCAGGCCAACTGCTGCTTGAGGAAGTATTTATTCATCGGGATGTGTTTACGGAACAGAACACAAAGTACAACGATGTCGGCCCAACTGTAATGATTACAAATGAGCAGGTACCAGTTTTTCTTGCTAAGACCTTCCAGCCCTTCGATATCCCACTTTAATCGTGGATTAAGGTGCAGCAGTAGAGCCAGGCCTTCACACCAGCAATACATCATGAAATTACAGAAGACAGAAACCTTGCGCCAGACGACAGGAATGGGCAAAAGGAGTTTTACAACCCCTGCAAGGATGATCGGCACAGAACAAAAAATCGTGACCAATATGGTCAATACGATACTCAGCAACAGCGTTATCGCAGCGAGTATTCTCGTCATAATTAAATTATTCAAAAGGTTAGCCATAGATAGTGCGCTAAATAAGGCGCAAGGGGCTGATTTTATCAGAAAACGAACCAAATGATGGATCTTCGCTGAATAGAAAAAAAGGTAATATCTATCCACATCCAGATATAAGCTGAAAAAATGGCATAAAATTCCACTTATCAGCGTAATGCAATGAAAAATATAACAAATTATTATGATTTATAAATTCTGTTGCTGTAGCTAAAGGGCTGAAAATTATTTATTCACAAAGTTATCCACAGCACGCTTTGCGAGCAACGCAGAAGATCTGCAAAAGTTTTTCGACAAATGCGGCGAAAAACTCATGTTTTCATCCCGTCTGTGGCATCCTTTACCCATAATCTGATAAACAGGCACGGACATTATGGTTCAGATCCCAGAAAACCCACTTATCCTTGTAGACGGTTCATCTTACCTGTATCGCGCATACCACGCGTTTCCTCCGCTGACGAACAGCGCAGGAGAGCCTACTGGTGCGATGTACGGCGTCCTCAACATGCTGCGTAGCTTGATTCTGCAATATCAGCCTACGCATGCAGCGGTGGTATTCGACGCTAAGGGTAAAACCTTCCGTGATGAATTATTCGAACACTACAAGTCGCACCGCCCGCCTATGCCGGACGATTTACGTGCGCAGATTGAGCCTCTACATGCGATGGTAAAAGCGATGGGGCTGCCATTGCTGGCGGTTTCAGGCGTGGAAGCGGACGATGTCATCGGTACGCTGGCACGTGAGGCAGAGAAGGTGGGGCGTCCGGTGCTGATTAGCACCGGCGATAAAGATATGGCTCAACTGGTGACGCCGAACATCACCCTCATCAACACTATGACTAATACGATCCTTGGTCCGGATGAGGTCGTGAATAAGTACGGTGTTCCGCCTGAACTGATCATTGATTTCCTGGCGCTGATGGGTGACTCCTCCGATAACATTCCAGGCGTACCTGGCGTGGGTGAAAAAACGGCTCAGGCGCTGCTTCAGGGCCTGGGTGGGCTGGATACCCTCTATGCGGAATCAGACAAAATAGCAGGGCTGACCTTCCGTGGTGCCAAAACCATGGCAGGCAAACTCGAGCAGAATAAAGAAGTGGCGTATCTCTCGTATAAGCTGGCTACCATCAAAACGGATGTTGAGCTGGAATTAACCTGCGAGCAGCTGGAAGTGCGCCAACCAGCAGCAGAAGAACTGCTGGGCCTGTTTAAACAGTATGAATTCAAGCGTTGGGTTACTGACGTTGAAGCTGGTAAATGGCTACAGGCGAAAGGGACAAAACCGGCAGCTAAACCGCAGGAAACCATCGTCGTCGATGAAACGCCTGAGGAAGCTGCCACGGTTCTCTCGTACGATAACTATGTGACGATTCTGGACGAAGAAACGCTGGTAGCGTGGATTGCAAAGCTGAAGAAAGCTCCCGTATTCGCCTTTGATACAGAAACTGACAGCCTGGATAACATCTCCGCGAATCTGGTTGGCCTCTCCTTTGCCATTGAGCCAGGTGTGGCTGCGTATGTTCCTGTCGCCCATGATTACCTGGATGCCCCCGTTCAGATTTCTCGTGAACGTGCGCTGGCGTTACTGAAGCCACTGTTGGAAGATGAAAAGGCGCATAAAGTTGGGCAAAATCTGAAGTACGATCGCGGTATCCTGGCAAATTACGGGATTGAACTGCGCGGCATTGTCTTTGACACCATGCTCGAATCCTACATTCTTAACAGCGTCGCAGGCCGACACGATATGGACAGCCTGTCAGATCGCTGGCTGAAACATAAAACGATCACCTTTGAAGAGATTGCCGGGAAAGGTAAAAACCAGCTGACCTTTAACCAGATAGCACTGGAAGAAGCCGGGCGTTATGCCGCAGAGGATGCCGATGTTACGCTTCAGTTGCATCTGAAGATGTGGCCAGAACTGCAGAAGCACAAAGGGCCGCTAAACGTCTTCGAAAATATAGATATGCCGTTGGTCCCGGTTCTGTCGCGCGTTGAGCGCAACGGTGTGAAAATCGATCCTGCTGTATTGCACAAACACTCAGAAGAGCTGACGTTGCGTTTGCATGCGCTGGAGCAAAAAGCGCACGAGATTGCCGGAGAAGCGTTTAACCTCTCTTCAACCAAGCAGCTGCAAACGATTCTGTTTGAAAAGCAGGGTATCAAGCCGCTGAAGAAAACACCGGGTGGTGCGCCGTCAACGTCGGAAGAGGTACTGGAAGAGTTAGCGCTGGATTATCCGTTGCCGAAAGTTATCCTGGAATATCGTGGGTTAGCAAAACTGAAGTCGACCTACACGGATAAGCTTCCGTTGATGATCAACCCAAAAACCGGGCGTGTGCATACCTCATATCACCAGGCTGTCACGGCGACCGGACGTTTGTCTTCAACCGATCCTAACCTGCAAAACATCCCGGTACGTAACGATGAAGGTCGTCGTATTCGCCAGGCATTTATTGCGCCAGAAGACTACGTGATTGTCTCTGCGGATTACTCGCAGATCGAGCTGCGTATTATGGCGCATCTCTCGCGTGATAACGGCCTGCTTACCGCGTTTGCCGAAGGAAAAGATATTCACCGTGCAACGGCGGCAGAAGTTTTTGGTTTACCGCTCGATTCAGTGACCAGCGAACAGCGTCGTAGCGCAAAAGCTATTAACTTTGGTCTGATCTATGGCATGAGTGCTTTCGGTCTTGCTCGTCAGCTGAATATTCCGCGTAAAGAAGCACAGAAGTACATGGATCTCTACTTCGAGCGCTACCCTGGCGTGCTGGAATATATGGAACGGACGCGTGCACAGGCAAAAGAGCAAGGTTACGTTGAAACGCTCGAAGGGCGTCGCCTCTATTTACCGGATATTAAATCCAGTAATGGCGCTCGCCGTGCCGGTGCAGAACGTGCTGCAATTAACGCTCCGATGCAGGGTACTGCCGCAGATATTATTAAGCGGGCCATGGTTGCCGTGGATGGGTGGCTGCAAACAGAGCAGCCGCGCGTGCGCATGATCATGCAGGTACACGATGAACTGGTGTTTGAAGTGCACAAAGATGACCTGGAAAGCGTGTCGAAAAAGATCCATCAGCTGATGGAAAATGAGACGCAAATTGATGTGCCATTGCTGGTGGAAGTCGGTAGTGGTGAGAACTGGGATCAGGCGCACTAAGGGTTTACTGAATAACGCGCTTTTTTCGTAACTAAGCAACATAAGATAGAACTTTTTGTGATGTCCATTAGAAATCCCTATGTCGGGAATGAAAAAAAATTACAAAAAGTGCTTTCTGAGCTGCTCAAAAAAGAGTAAAGTTATTCACGTAGGGTACAGAGGTAAGATGTTCTATCTTTCAGACCTTTTACTTCACGTAATCGGATTTGGCTGAATATTTTAGCCGCCCCAGTCAGTAATGACTGGGGCGTTTTTTATTGTGCGAAAGAAAAGTTTTGCACATGCTCGTAGGCCGGATAAGACGCACAGCGGCGCCATCCGGCATATCCGTGGATTATTCCCCGTCCTGCATCTCTTCAACCGGTGCCAGCTCACTAAACCAGCTATCCAACTTCTGACGCAGTTTATCCACGCCCAGCTTCTTCAGTGATGAAAATGCTTCAACCTGCACATCGCCATTAAACGCCAGCACCGCTTCACGCACCATGTTCAGCTGTGCTTTCCGGGCACCACTGGCCAGCTTATCTGCTTTAGTCAGTAGAACCAGAACCTGAACGTTGCTCTCAACAGCCCACAGGATCATCTGCTGGTCGAGATCTTTTAGCGGGTGGCGAATATCCATTAATACCACCAGACCCTGCAGGCTCTGGCGTTTTTCCAGGTATTCAGCCAGTGCGCGCTGCCATTTACGCTTCATCTCTTCCGGGACTTCGGCGTAACCATAACCTGGCAGGTCGACCAGGCGTTTACCGTCCACAACTTCAAACAGGTTGATGAGCTGAGTACGGCCTGGTGTTTTAGAGGTACGCGCCAGACTCTTTTGATTGGTCAGGGTATTTAGTGCACTGGATTTGCCTGCGTTGGAACGGCCAGCAAAAGCCACTTCGATTCCCGTATCGGAAGGTAAATGGCGAATATCAGGCGCACTCATCACAAAATGCGTCTGTTGATAATTCAAGTTAGTCAACGTGGTCGTCTCCATCAATCAAGGCTTTGCAGCGATTATACCTGAACACCAGCAAAAGACTGGTTTTTCGACGCGTGGCCAGTGTAAGTAAAAACCTCGTGCTTTGTGAGACATTGCCGATAGTATCTATGCGAGATGACAGAGCAAAAAACAATATAATACATATAAATCATATAATTATATTTTATTGGCGTTCTGATTAATGGAAACTGTTACCTGGCTTACTTGTGCGTTTACCTTAAAAAGGTAAAGTAGTGTCCATAGCGAGGAAGCTGACAGGATAGACGACTCAGGATGAGGGTCAGGAGCGCCAGGAGGCGAAGACACAGGATTGTCAGGAAGACAAACGTCCGGAGACGTTAGTATAAGGAAATGGAAACAACACGGAATGTTACAGGCTAAGGGAAAAACAGGGTGTGTTGATAGCCAACATGGATTGTAGAGCCCGTAAGGGTTGAGAGTCAGGAAAAAAGGCGACAGATTACTCTGTCGCCTTTTTTCTTTATTTCTGCTAGATTCCGGCGCAATTATATACTGAATAAAAACAGCCAAAGACGAATCATGATGAAACCAACTTCTACACCACGCGGTAAAGGTCCTGCAAAAGCGCGTCGTAAAACACGCGAAGAAATTAACCAGGAAGCTCGCGACCGTAAGCGCCAGAAAAAACACCGTGGTCATGCGGCAGGTAGCCGTGCGTCCGGTAGTGATGGCGCATCAGGTGGCGGAAACCAAAACAAGCAAAAAGATCCTCGTATTGGCAGTAAAACCCCCATTCCATTGGGTGTGACCGAAAAAGTCACCAAACAGCACAAACCGAAAAGTGAGAAACCTATGCTTTCACCACAGGCTGAGTTGGATTTACTGGAAACGGATGAGCGCCTGGATGCGCTGCTGGAGCGTCTTGAAGCAGGAGAAACCCTGAGCGCGGAAGATCAGTCCTGGGTTGATGCCAAGCTGGATCGCATCGATGAGCTGATGCAAAAGCTGGGTCTTTCTTACGATGACGAGGAAGAAGACGAAGAAGAAAAGCAGGAAGACATGATGCGCCTGCTGAAAGGCGGCAACTAACGGTTTTACACCGTGGGTCTTCCCGTCCTGCTTATAACCCTTCCGGTTATATGTTATCTGGTGTGGTTATTCGTTAAACTACAGCGGTTGTCGCGGCGACAGAAGTGGCTGCGCAACCGGCTTATCACCCGCACTGGGGTTAAGCCGGTACGCCGTACCCGCCAGAGACGCCATCGGAAGGAGTGAGCATGTCTGAACAGCTAATAGACTGGGACCTGGCCCTGATCCAGAAATATAACTATTCCGGGCCACGATATACCTCGTACCCGACCGCGCTGGAGTTCTCTGAAGACTACGGTGCAGAAGCGTTTTTGCACGCCGTGGCGCGTTACCCTGAGCGCCCACTTTCGTTATACGTCCACATCCCGTTCTGCCATAAACTGTGTTACTTCTGTGGCTGCAACAAGATTGTGACGCGCCAGCAGCATAAAGCCGATCAATACCTCGATGCCCTGGAACAAGAAATTATTCACCGCGCACCGTTGTTTTCTGGACGGCATGTCAGCCAGCTGCACTGGGGCGGCGGTACGCCAACGTACTTAAATAAAGCGCAAATCAGCCGCTTAATGACGCTGCTGCGGGCTAACTTTCAGTTTAACGCGGATGCCGAAATCTCGATCGAAGTGGATCCGCGTGAAATCGAGCTGGATGTTCTCGATCATTTACGGGCTGAAGGATTTAATCGCCTGAGCATGGGGGTGCAAGACTTCAACAAAGAAGTTCAGCGCCTGGTGAACCGTGAGCAGGACGAGGAATTTATCTTTGCGTTACTTAACCATGCGCGTGAGATCGGTTTCACCTCGACGAATATCGACCTTATTTACGGTCTGCCAAAACAGACGCCGGAAAGCTTTGCTTTCACCCTGAAGCGGGTGGCGGAGTTGAATCCAGATCGTCTGAGCGTCTTTAACTATGCGCACCTGCCAACGCTTTTCGCAGCCCAGCGTAAGATCAAAGATGCTGACCTGCCCAGCGCACAGCAAAAGCTGGATATCCTGCAGGAAACCATCTCTTCACTAACCGAAACCGGCTATCAGTTCATTGGCATGGATCACTTCGCTCGTCCGGACGACGAGCTGGCCATTGCCCAGCGTGAAGGTGTTCTGCATCGGAATTTCCAGGGCTATACCACCCAGGGTGATACCGACTTGCTGGGGATGGGCGTATCCGCCATCAGTATGATTGGCGACAACTACGCGCAGAACCAAAAAGAGCTGAAGCACTATTATCAGCAGGTTGATGAACAAGGGAATGCTCTGTGGCGCGGTATTGCGCTGACCCGCGATGACTGTATTCGTCGGGATGTGATTAAGCTGCTGATCTGCAATTTCCGCCTCGACTATGCCGCGGTGGAACAGCAATGGGATTTGAACTTTGCGGATTATTTTGCTGAAGACCTGAAGCTGTTGGCGCCACTGGCGAAAGATGGGCTGGTGGATGTGAATGAGAAGGGAATTCAGGTTACGCCGAAGGGGCGCCTGTTGATCCGTAATATTTGCATGTGCTTTGATGCTTATCTACGCCAGAAAGCGCGGATGCAGCAGTTCTCTCGGGTGATTTAATGACGTTGTCCGGTGGCGCTTTGCTTACCGGGCCTACACGTCGCGATAACCTGTAGGCCGGATAAGCGTTAGCGCCATCCGGCGCGCCTTCAGCTAAACAGCCCAACCAGCGCAGCGCACAGTACTGCGGCAACCGCGGTTTGTGGCGTGTGGCTGTCGACTGAGCCGCTCGATAGCAGATTAATGATTGATTCCAGCATAATGACTTCCCCCCGTTTGCCGGGCACGATCATACTTAACTCATCGGAACAGTAAAGCGCAAAATAGCAGCAATTTGCGCTCAATTATCAATCTTTACACAGTGACTTTTCGTCACTCCATTCCGAGTTCTTTTAACTTACGTGTCAGGGTATTACGCCCCCAGCCGAGCAAGCGTGCCGCTTCCTGTTTATGTCCCTGGGTATGACGCAGCGCGGTAGTCAACAGCGTGCGCTCCAACTCTGGTTGGGCCTCAGAAAGCAAGTTTTGATGACCGGAGCGTAATGCCCGATCCGCCCACTGTGCCAATAGCGTTGCCCAACTATCCGGCTGCATATGCGATGGCGCATCGGGCACGCTGGCTTCAAACAGTTCGGCCGGTAAGTCCTGAATCAGTACTTCCTGCCCGGCGGCCATTACGGTTAACCAGCGGCAGGTGTTCTCAAGCTGACGTACGTTACCCGGCCAGGCCAGACGGGTGAGCGCAGCCTCGGTTTCCGGGTGTAATTGTTTGGCTTCCACCCCCAGTTCGCGGGCGGCCTCCTGCAGGAAATGACGCGCCAGGCGGGGGATATCTTCCCGACGCTCACGCAACGGGGGCAAATGGACGCGAATTACGTTCAGACGGTGGAATAAATCCTCACGGAATTTGCCTTCCTGCACGCGCAGTTCCAGGTTCTGGTGGGTGGCCGCGATAATCCGAACATCCACCTTTACGGGGGCGTAACCGCCAACGCGGTAAAACTGTCCATCGGCTAATACGCGTAATAAACGCGTCTGTACGTCCAACGGCATATCGCCAATTTCATCGAGGAACAACGTACCGCCGTCGGCCTGTTCAAAGCGTCCCTGACGAATGGTATTCGCCCCGGTAAACGCGCCTTTCTCATGACCAAACAGCTCAGATTCGATCAAATCTTTCGGGATTGCCGCCATGTTCAGCGCGATAAACGGCGCTTTGACGCGCGGGCTATGACGGTGCAACGCATGGGCGACCAGCTCTTTACCGGTCCCAGACTCCCCGTTAATCAATACGCTGATTGAAGATCGGGACAGGCGGCCAATAATGCGAAAGACGTCCTGCATTGCTGGCGCTTCGCCGATGATGTCGGTTGTGGGGCCGTTAATCTGAACATTACGCGGCTGCTGCTGTTCCTGATAATGGCTGATGGCACGCTCGACCAGCGCCACGGCTTCATCAATATCAAAAGGTTTGGGCAGATAATCAAACGCCCCTTGCTGATAGGCGCTGACGGCGGCATCCAGATCGGAGTGCGCGGTCATTATGATGACCGGAAGCATCGGATGCCGCTGTTTAATCTGTTTTAACAGCGTCAGGCCGTCCATACCCGGCATACGGATATCCGACAACAGCACGTCCGGCGTCTTGCTGGCCAGCGCGTCCAGTACCTCTTTACCACTTTCAAATGTGGTACAGCTTAGCCCTGCCCCTGCGAGCGCACGTTCAAGCACCCAACGGATGGAACTATCGTCATCAACGACCCAGACTATTCCTCGTTGCATAAACGTCACCTTATTTCCTGATAGGCAGGTAAACCGAGAACTCGGTATGACCCGGCCAACTGGTAAATTCAATTTTGCCGGAATGTTGATCAATCAAATTACGGGCGATAGATAATCCAAGCCCGGTACCGCCTTCGCGACCGCTAACCATTGGGTAAAACAGCGTGTCCTGCAAATGTGAGGGAATACCCGGGCCGTTATCCTCTACATCAATTCGTGCTGCCAGACGGTAACGCATGCCGTGCAGCGTGAGCTGAAACGCGGTGCGGGTGCGCAGAATAATTTCTCCGCCTTCCGGTCCCAGCGCCTGAAGAGCATTACGCACGATATTCAGCAGAACTTGTTCTATCTGATCCGGATCGTGCAGCAGTTCTGGCAGGCTAGGGTCGTAATCACGAATCAGCGTGACGTTTTCGGGGAGCTCCATCGACACCAGCGCCACCACGCGCTCCGCCACTTTGTGAATGCTTTCCGTGACGTGCATACCCGGCTGTTGTGGCCCCAGCAGACGGTCGACCAGATTACGCAGGCGGTCCGCCTGTTCAATAATGACTTTGGTATATTCGGTCAGCGCCGGGTCCGGAAGCGCTTTACTGAGAAGTTGCGCCGCACCGCGTAATCCGCCCAGCGGGTTTTTAATTTCATGTGCCAGACCACGCACCAGATCGCGGGCGGCAATCTGCTGGGCGTGCTGGAGCTGTTCCTGACTCAGACGGCGCTGGTTATCCATAGGGGCCATCTCCAGCAAGATAAGGCCATCAGGCAGCCTCTGAGCGGTCACAGAGAGGATATGTGAGTGGCTGTCTATCACCAGCGTCACTTCGTTATCCGTAAAGCCCTGGCCTGCTTCCAGGCTCTCTCGCATCAGTCCGATGTTTAAGGAGAAATAACTCAACAGATCGGGAAGCGGTGTACCAAACAGTTTGCGGGAGCTTTGGGCGAGCAACTGCTGTGCCGCCGAGTTGGCGTAATGTACAGCCAGCTCATCGTCGACAAGTAAGATGCTGTTGATTAAAGAATTGAGGATCTGCCCAGCATCGGGCAGCGTGCCGGTTGCCATTCAGCAGTCTCCTGAAAAGTGTTGCACCAATTTAGTGCATTATAGCTTTTTACATCAAAAAAGCGCGAAAAAGCAGGTTGTTAGTGGAGAAAAAAGCCCATCCAGAGATGGGCTAAAAGTTCCACGGCAACTAAAACCTTCGTCTTTCTCCCTACAGCTGTGTTGGCTGCCTTCGCTCACCCCAGTCACTTACTTATGTAAGCTCCCGGGGATTCACTCAATTGCCGCCTTGCTGTAGCAAGAAATCCATTGGTTATTACATCCTCTGCACGTTTTTATGTGAGAGTGTAAAAGTTAAATTAAACGCTGTAGTACAGCTCAAACTCTACCGGGTGCGGAGTCATGCGCACGCGGTCATCTTCTTCGCGACGCAGCGCAATGTACGCATCGATCGCTTCATTGGTGAACACGCCGCCTGCGGTCAGGAACTCACGGTCCAGATCCAGTTCTTTCAGTGCTTCTTCCAGAGAGCCAGCAACCTGTGGGATCTCTTTCGCTTCTTCCGGCGGCAGGTCATACAGGTTTTTGTCCATCGCTTCGCCCGGGTGGATCTTGTTCTTAATACCGTCCAGGCCAGCCATCAGCAGCGCTGCGAAGCACAGGTACGGGTTAGCAGCCGGGTCCGGGAAACGCACTTCGATACGACGCGCTTTCGGAGAAGCAACTACCGGAATACGGATAGAAGCAGAACGGTTACGGGCAGAGTAAGCCAGCATGACCGGCGCTTCGTAGCCTGGGACCAGACGCTTGTAGGAGTTGGTGGTCGGGTTCGCCAGGGCGTTGATCGCTTTAGCGTGTTTGATAACGCCGCCGATGTAGTACAGCGCCTGCTCAGACAGACCCGCATATTTGTCACCAGAGAACAGGTTTACGCCGTTCTTGGACAGGGACATGTGGCAGTGCATGCCGGAACCGTTATCGCCAAACATTGGTTTTGGCATAAAGGTTGCAGTTTTACCGAAACGGTGAGCGACGTTGTGAACGACATATTTGTAGATCTGAATTTCGTCCGCTTTTTTGGTCATGGTGTTAAAGCGGGTCGCGATTTCGTTCTGACCAGCAGTCGCCACTTCATGGTGATGCGCTTCAACAACCAGGCCCATTTCTTCCATGATCAGACACATGGTAGAACGGATGTCCTGAGAAGAATCTACCGGAGGAACCGGGAAGTAACCGCCTTTCACGCCAGGACGATGACCTTTGTTACCGCCTTCGTATTTGGTGGAGGAGTTCCATGCGCCTTCGATGTCATCGATAGCCACGTGGGAACCGGAAATAGATGCGCCGAAACGGATGTCGTCAAACAGGAAGAACTCTGGCTCTGGCCCGAACAGAACGGTGTCTGCGATGCCGGTAGAACGCAGATATTCTTCAGCGCGTTTAGCGATGGAGCGTGGGTCACGGTCGTAGCCCTGCAGCGTACCTGGTTCCAGGATATCGCAACGGATGATCAGGGTAGACTCTTCAAAGAACGGGTCGATGAGAGCAGTAGACGCATCTGGCATCAGAACCATGTCTGATTCGTTAATACCTTTCCAGCCACCGATTGAGGAGCCGTCAAACATTTTGCCTTCTTCAAAGAATTCGGCATTTACCTGATGAGCAGGAATAGTGACGTGCTGTTCTTTGCCTTTGGTATCAGTGAAGCGTAAATCAACAAACTTCACTTCGTGCTCGTTCAGCATCGTCAAAACGTGTTCAGCGGACATACTTACTCTCCCGGATTGGTCATTGTCGTCGTGGTAACGAAGTCTTCAATTCTGCAAAAATTGGCCGTGTCGCCATAAAAAATATAAAGCGAAATCTGTGCCAACTTTTAAATTGCCCCTAAAAGGCGTTATCATGCGCACCATCGTGCAAAGGGGCTGCACCATGAAGGTTGTATTGCACCATTATAGTGCTTTAATGTGAACATTAAGCACCATATTGGTGCAAAGCATGTCAGATTACCCCTTTTAACGCTCCGTGAATGTGATCACAAAGAAACTCTGCAATACTTGTTTGCGGAGGATGTTTGTGATCCTGTTTTGTACTGCGATTAATCCGTGTACAATAACGCGCTATTTCTAAAATGCCTGAGGCAAAGTTGTGATCGAAAATTTGCGTAACATCGCCATCATCGCGCACGTAGACCATGGTAAAACGACCCTGGTAGACAAGCTGCTCCAACAATCCGGTACGTTCGATGCACGTGCTGAAACCCAAGAGCGCGTGATGGACTCCAACGATTTGGAGAAAGAGCGTGGGATTACCATCCTCGCTAAAAACACCGCTATCAAATGGAATGACTACCGTATCAACATCGTTGATACCCCGGGGCACGCCGACTTCGGTGGTGAAGTTGAACGTGTAATGTCCATGGTCGACTCCGTGCTGCTGGTGGTGGATGCAATGGACGGTCCGATGCCGCAGACGCGCTTCGTGACCAAAAAAGCCTTTGCCCATGGCCTGAAGCCAATTGTTGTTATCAACAAAGTTGACCGTCCTGGCGCGCGTCCTGACTGGGTTGTTGATCAGGTATTCGACCTGTTCGTTAACCTCGACGCTACCGACGAGCAGCTGGACTTCCCGATCGTTTACGCTTCTGCGCTGAACGGTATCGCGGGTCTGGATCACGAAGACATGGCTGAAGACATGACTCCGCTGTATCAGACCATCGTTGATCGTGTACCGGCTCCGAGCGTAGACCTTGATGGCCCACTGCAGATGCAAATCTCTCAGCTGGACTACAACAACTACGTTGGCGTAATCGGTATCGGCCGCATCAAACGCGGTAAAGTTAAACCGAACCAGCAGATCACTATCATTGATAGCGAAGGCAAAACCCGTAACGGTAAAGTCGGTAAAGTTCTGACCCATCTGGGTCTGGAACGTATCGAGAGTGATATTGCCGAAGCAGGCGATATCATCGCGATCACCGGTCTGGGCGAACTGAACATCTCCGACACCATCTGCGACCCGCAGAATGTTGAAGCGCTGCCAGCTCTGTCCGTTGATGAACCGACCGTAACCATGTTCTTCTGCGTAAACACCTCTCCGTTCTGCGGTAAAGAAGGTAAATATGTTACCTCTCGTCAGATCCTTGACCGCCTGAACAAAGAGCTGGTGCACAACGTTGCGCTGCGCGTTGAAGAAACCGAAGATGCGGATGCGTTCCGTGTATCCGGTCGTGGTGAGCTTCACCTGTCTGTTCTGATCGAAAACATGCGTCGTGAAGGTTTCGAAATGGCGGTTTCCCGTCCGAAAGTAATCTTCCGCGAAATCGACGGCCGTAAACAAGAGCCGTTCGAAAACGTAACGCTGGACGTTGAAGAGCAGCATCAGGGTTCTGTGATGCAGGCTCTGGGTGAGCGTAAAGGCGACCTGAAAAACATGAATCCAGATGGCAAAGGCCGCGTACGTCTTGACTACGTGATCCCAAGCCGTGGTCTGATCGGCTTCCGTTCAGAATTCATGACCATGACTTCCGGTACCGGTCTGCTGTACTCCACCTTCAGCCACTACGACGACGTTCGTGCGGGTGATGTGGGTCAGCGTCAGAACGGCGTACTGATCTCCAACGGCCAGGGTAAAGCAGTTGCGTTCGCACTGTTCAGCCTGCAGGACCGCGGTAAGCTGTTCCTGGGTCACGGTGCTGAAGTTTACGAAGGCCAGATCATCGGTATTCACAGCCGCTCTAACGACCTGACTGTAAACTGCCTGACCGGTAAGAAACTGACCAACATGCGTGCGTCCGGTACTGACGAAGCAACGGTTCTGGTTCCGCCGGTTAAGATGACTCTGGAGCAGGCTCTGGAATTCATCGATGACGACGAACTGGTAGAAGTAACACCAACTTCTATCCGTATTCGTAAACGTCACCTGACTGAAAACGATCGTCGCCGTGCAATGCGTGGCGCGAAAGAAGAGTAATACGAGTAATTGTGAGCCGGGTAAGCATTAGAGTCGCCCGGCACAGTAAAAAGCCGCTGAATGTCAGCGGCTTTTTTATGGCTCTGGTATACGGACAGATATTTATTACTGCAAGCTGCCATTGTGATAAATCTCATATCCGACGACTGACTGAACTTTCCAGATGCCATTTTCCTGAACCATACAATCAACGACGGTGTGATCCTGCTTTTTGCCAAATGATACATACACATTCACACAAACTGGATCGTAATCGGATGAAACTACGGTTACGTTGGTCGGCCAGTCATCGCCGATGTATTGCGCCTTAATAAAGAAATCAGCGTCATAAAATTCATCGTCCGCGTATTTAGGATCTTGCGCATGACGCAACTTTTTCATCGTGTCTGACGTAACAAAACTATCAATTTCATGACCAGAACTGATGGGGTAAATATATTTATTTATTTGATTTATATACCATTTGTTGAATTCAAACGCTCGGGCTATGGGGGTTTTGTCATCAACTGCGGCGAATGTTGCAAAACTGATGAAAAGTAATATCAATAATTTTTTCATATTAGTTGTGCCTGTAAAGTTTAAAAGCAGGATGTATTTCCCTGTAACGTGGGCCGGGGTACATACTGCGTTGAACGAAATCGGAATACCATGTTCCCATCCCGTCGTAAATACAGGCATGACCATATTGATGTGGGCCAGGTAATGCGCTTATCACTGCGACATCCCCTTCCATCGGTTCACCATAAACTTACCTGAATCCGGCACGCTCAAGTGAACGATCAAAATCCACGGCATTTGCTCCAGTTATCCGGACTCCGCCAGCCTCAATAGCGGCAGCAACTGCTCGTGCGCAAAACCCAGAGCTTTGTTGTTGGGCATGTTGGCGCGCATATGTTACTGCGGAGTGTTTATTCCATGACACACTAATAACTCCTTTATCGCTTGTTTCGATAAAATCTTTATTGCATATTTTACAAATAAACTAAATTTAAAAAACTTTTCATGATATTAACAAAAATAGACCGGAATTATTATTTTTGTAATGAATCATAATAAATAATATAAGTTCGCAGTTATAACCATTCACTCATCATCCCCATCGAACTGAGAGTTTCCGCAAAAGTGCTTCATCAGTCTATTTCGTTGTGTCTGGCAGTAGTGGGATTTATATAAGTGAATAGAGGGACAACGGAACGGCTCCCTGTAACGTTGCATTTAGCTACATCTTGAGGGCCGCATAATGTCTCAGGAAGATGCCATAACCTCTGACTGGCGAGTGGAATTAGTGCTTGGCGATATCAGCATTGAAGACAAAGAAAAATTGTCAGCGTGGATGAAATACAAGAAGGCGGCGGAAGCCGTTGATGTTGCGACGGCACCTGACGTTAACTGGCCTGTTCAACCGCAAGAATAAGCCATTTACCACAGATCAGCCACTACAGGTCAGCCGGAGCGCCAGGCTGGCCTTGTCTTTCTCTTCCTTTGTCCAATCTCCGCAATAATAAAAGTAAATCGCACTTCATTAGCAGCGGCAACTACTCGTGCGCAAAACCCCGTGCTTTGTTGTTGGGCATGTTGGCGCGCATACGTTACTGCGGAATATTTATTCCATGATATGTTAATAAATCATTTATTTTTAGATGGATAATAGTTATTACATTTTTTTAGTCAGTTGGAGTTAATAAAAATAGGAATGACATGGATGAAAGCTATAAATCTATGAAATGTAGCCTTCATACAGAAGGCTACATAAATAACGTCAGAAGAAATACTTCACACCAATACGAATCTGGTTTTGTTCGCGGTGATACGGCTCGACATTGCGATCTAACCAGCGTAACTCAAAATAGGGTAACCAGCGCTCGTTGATGCGGTATTTAAACGTATTGGTAATTTCCCAGTGATGATCTTTACCGTTACTACTATTGAAGTCATTTACCCGAATAAAATAGTGTGGCTCAAAAGTGTAGGAAAACTTATCGGTAATAGTGAAGTTCCAGTAGTTACCTATCTCATAGGTGTCATTGTTATCCTGATCTCCGTTTAAATCAGTGGAACTGTAGTTATTATGATTATATCGGTTACGTACTGTCAGATTAAACCACGGGGTGAATTTATAGTTAACATCCAGGTAAACGGCACCACCCGAACCAATACTCTTATCGTTTATCAGTCCGCCGGGCTGGATGGTTAATTTATCTGTCGGTTTAAATAACGGATACCAGCCCTCTATTTCGTTATAGCCGTGTTTTAACTCATCCTTGCGTTGCATGGTATAGGTGTTGGTGAGCATGATACCCGCGCCCATATCGGAGTTATAGCCGACGCGCAGCATGACCTCCATCTGATCGGAGGCCAGATTGTAAGCTTCACGGTTCTCTACATAAGCACCGGCGAAAACAGAGGTGGATACCACAGAGGATAAGAGAATTATTGTATTTAATTTTTTCATAATAAATCCATTTTTTAGCGTAGGGAGGCCGCCATCCATTAAGATGGAATAGGCGGCAATTATTTTTATATGTTTACAGCAGAGGTTTTCTTTTTATGGCTAATGCGTTCTGGTTGAATGTTATTTTTCTTCCGTTGACTGATTTCCTCAATGATAAAGGCAAAACGGGCTTCGCTGAGTTTATAAAAGAACCCCATCGTGATGGCCGCAATAATTGCCAGCCCGCAGGGCCACAGGAAAATAAGCTGGCGCAAGCCAAGCAAGGTTGCATCACTCTGGGCGATATTGGGGATATAACCGATTTGCGTCAGCATAATTCCTGGCAGGAAACCGGCCAGCGCCGCAGAAATTTTGCGTGAAAAGGTATAACCCGTATAGACGGAACCTTCAGCGCGGATCCCCGTTTTCCACTCCCCATAATCCACTGTATCAGGGACCAGCGCCCAGTTCAGGCTGTTAACAAAAGCGGTTCCGAAGAAGGCCATGCACGAGAAAGTGACAAAGAGAAGTGATGTGCTGCCCCAGAGAAAATTCAGGATGTCACCGAGAGCCCATAGCGCCAGGCCACCAAGATAAACCTGCTTTTTACCGAAACGTTTGACGGCTGTGGGCACCAGCAGTACGCCAACCAGAATGCACCCCATGCTGAAAAAACCCATCCAGGAGAGCAAGTGGATATCATTGAGCACGTACTGGGTGTAATAAACCTGAATCGCCAGCTTGATATTGAATGCTGCCAACGTACACAGGTTAGCAAGACATAGCACCAACAGGGGGGGGTTACGGAAAATTGCGCAGAACGATTTGAGCATGCTGGGTTTATGGTGATCCGGCACGATTTCGATATAGCGCTCCTTCACACCGCTAAAGCACCACCACATGCTGAATAGCCCGCAAACGGAGAAGATCAGCGCGGCAATCAGGTAGCCAAGTGAAGGCGAATGGATAAATAACGCCTGAATGGGCATAAAGCCAACGGTACACAGTAATAGTCCCACAGTTGCGCCGCCCTGGCGCCAGGCCGCGAGGTGAGCGCGCTCATGCGGATTCTTCGTGATCGCAGGAACCATTGCGCCGTAGGAGCAGTTCATCAGGCTATAGAACAAACCGAACAGCATAAACAATACCGTCGCCAGACCTGTTTTCACCGTTAAGGTAAAATCTGTGGCTAAAAACTGCGCGCTGGCAACCAATGCGACGGGAAACGACGCATACAAAATAAAGGGTCTGAATTTCCCCTTGGCACCAATATTGCGTCGTGAGTCCAGCAATACACCGGTCAGCATATCGGTGAAGGCAGTGAAGAATTTCGCCACCAGAAAGATTATCCCGCCGTACCAGGCCGGCATCCCTAGTTCATCGGTATAAAATTTAAGCAGATACAGCGTGCCGATACACAGCATCAAATTTGAGCCGAAGTCACCCACTCCGTAGGCGAATTTTTCACGCAGGCTCAGTTTTAGCGTTAGCGGATCATGGTCAGACATAATCGCTCCTTAATAGCGCCCCGTAAGGCGCTATTCATTATTATTATCAAACAGGTTGTTTACGCGCTTCTATCTCTTCAACGATACGGACATACATCTTCTCGTTAAGGTTGTAGAAACAGCCCATGGCCACAATGGTGATCACTGCTAATGCGCAGGGATAAATAAAGATCAGCTGACGCAAGCCTTCGACTGTATTTGCCGATTGCACCACGTTCGGGACGTAACCAATTTGCGTCAGCATCCATCCAGGGAAGAATCCCGCCAGCGCCTGCGACACTTTACGGAAGAAGGTAAATCCGGTGTACACCGTCCCTTCAGAACGCACGCCGGTACGCCATTCACCATATTCCACCGTGTCGGAGACCAGCGCCCAGTTCAGGCTGTTAACGAATGCTGAGCCGAAGAACGCCAGACAGGAAAAGGAAACAAAACTGACGGAGCCGCCGCCAAAAAAGTAGTTAAGCAGATCGCCCGCTACCCAAATCAGCAGGCCGCCGATATAGACCTTCTTCTTACCAAAGCGTCTGACCATTCCCGGCATTAAAAAGACGCCGATGAAGATACAGCCCATGCTGAAAAAGCCCATCCAGGAAAGCAGGATTGGGTCGTTCAGTACGTATTGGGTGTAATACACCTGAATTGCCAGCTTGACGTTGAAAGCACCAAGCGTACAAAGGTTGGCAACGCACAGAATAAACAGCGGTCGGTTACCGGCGATAGCGCGGAAGGATTGCAGTAATCCCGGTTTTTGCGCTGCCGCATCCACGGATTTCACTTCTACATAGCGTTCTTTCACACCGGCATAGCACAGCCACATAAACAGCAGGCCGAACAGGGAAAATAATGTGGCGGCGAAGATATAACCCAACTGCGAGTTACCTTCGATCAGATTCATCACTGGAACAAAGCCGACGGTACACAGTAACAAACCCAGGGTTGCGCCACCTTGCCGCCAGGCGGCCAGCGAAGCGCGCTCATCCGGGTTTTTAGTAATGGCAGGAACCATCGCGCCGTAAGAGCAGTTCATCATGCTGAAGAACAGTCCGTACAGCATAAACAGCACCGTTGCCATCACCGTTTTGCCGGTTATTTCAAACGGTGTGCCGACAAAGTTAGCAATAGCCAGCAAGGTGACGGGGAAGGCAGCGTAGAGCACGAATGGGCGGAATTTACCCTTCGGACCAATTTTGCGTCGCGAATCGAGCATAATCCCGGTGCCCATATCGGTAAACGCGGTAAAAAACTTGGCGATAAGGAAAATGATACCGCCGTAAGTCCCCGGCAAGCCAAGGACATCAGTATAAAACTTGAGTAAATAGAGCGTACCAATGTCCAGCAGGATATTGGAGCCCAAATCACCCATCCCATAGGCAAGTTTTTCTTTAAACGGCAAGCGTAGGGTTGCCGGATTGGCTGTATTTTGACTCATTGTTATTCTCCATTTGCCCGTGAGTTTCCCCACGGGCGAGCCGTATTAGATGTTGCGTAACGTGGCAAACAGTGACGCCCACTCACTCTTCGCGCGATAAAACACCGGAGGCTTGCCAATTGGCGCACCTACGGTAATTTCTCCGCCCTGATAAGTTTCCCCTGTCCAGACGTTGACCCAGTTATCCTCTGGTAGATACAGCGTCCAGTCGTGCTTACCCTGTTCATGAACCGGCGCGACCAGTAGATCCTGTCCCAACAGGTACTGATATTTCAGGGTGTAGGTTTGCGCATCGTTTTCGTAGTGCAGGAACAACGGGCGCATAACCGGTAGCCCGGTGGCGCTGTTTTGTGCGACGGCCTGTTTGAGGTACGGTTTCAGGGTGGTGAACACGGTGGTCATGCGGGCAAAATGGGCGATAGTTTCGCTGTCACCATCAAACTGCCAGTTATCGCCGGGGCGGTTGCCTTCGTGGGTACGCATCATCGGGGTGAAGGCGCTAAAATCACACCAGCGCAGCAGCAGCTCTTTGCTGCGTTTCATGTCAAACAGCGTGGTGTAACCGCCAATATCGCTGTGGTGCAGGCCGTGGCCGGTCATCGCCAGCGACAGCGCCGCAGGAACGACGGAAGCCAGGCCATCGTCGAGGCTCCAGTCAACGTTCTGATCGCCAGCCCACAT
Source organism: Citrobacter sp. HN-141 (assembly GCF_033341895.1). NCBI lineage: Bacteria > Pseudomonadati > Pseudomonadota > Gammaproteobacteria > Enterobacterales > Enterobacteriaceae > Citrobacter > Citrobacter sp. HN-141. The sequence goes on from NZ_JAWPBF010000017.1 coordinate 23,802, forward strand.
CATGGTGGAATACTTTTGACTACCGGTGTAACCCGCGCGCATAAAGAACAGGATTTCACCAAGCTTGCCGGTTTCCTGTAACGCTTCGTAGTTACATTTCGCCCACAGCGCGGGCCAGGCGTTATGCATGATCTCGGCGCTGACGCCGTTATGCAGATATGTGTCGGTCGGCAGATATTCACCGAAGTCCGCCATCCAGCCGCCGCAGCCCAGCTCGATCATGTTCTTTTTGATGACCTCTTTGAACCAGTCGTAGGCTTCCGGGTTGGTCAGGTCGACCACGCCACCGTAAAACTCGCCAAACTCAACCAGATAGTCATCGCCGGAAGCATCTTTCGCCAGATAACCACGCGCTGCGGCTTCTGCGCACAGGTCTTTATCGCTGGCAACATAGGGGTTGATATAGGAGAGGAACTGCACGCCTTCTTCTTTCCACTGCTTAATATGGCTATCCAGTTGCGGATAGTTGTCGCTGTTCCACTTCCAGTTCCACATCATGCGCTTGCCAAAGGAAGTCATGCGGATCCCGGACCAGTCCTGCGCCCAGATGCCGTTTACCTTCACGCCCGCATTACGCATGGTGTCCAGTTTGTTCTGGCAAATCTCAGTACCGCCCTGAATACCGAGCGTGACGCCGTCGTAAATCCAGTCCGGCAGCTCCGGCTGGCGACCTAACAATGCGGTCAATTTCTCAAGCAGCGAAATGTAAGTCTCGGCGCACTCAACGCGCAGGGTGGTTTTGTCTTCCCACAGCGCCAGCTCGTGATACTCCGGCGCGCTGAAGTCGAAATTCATGTAGCAGCTGTTATCAACGTGGCAGTAGTACTTTTGCGTGCTGACAAAGGTCGGTTGCGGGAAGAAGGTCCAGTAATAGTCGCCACCGGCGTTCTCTTTGCAATCCGCCTGCCAGGTGACATAGCTATTCTTATTCCGACCCACGCCCTGTTCGCTGGTCCACAATGGGAAGGGCTTGCCGCGTAAGTCGAAGTAAGAGAACTGTTCACCGCAGCCGTAGATGTGGTCGTCCGCCCTGGCGGCCAGACGCAGCCAAATGCGGTTATGACTGGGATCGTCGTTATGCAGATCCAGCTTCAGACGACCCTGTTCATCGGTGGAAATGTGTAGCGTGGCAGTGATGGTATTACCGCGGCTGAAATCTACCCGCCAACCGTCAGGCGACTCGCTGACTGTGGCGTCGGTTAGGGCAATTTTCTCATTGAGCTTGTCTTTAATACTGAAGTTACCGCGGAACATATCAATATCGGCAACGCCAGCGCCGATCCACAGGCAGGGGTTTTCTGTGCTGTGACGTAAAATCAGGCGCTGTTGATACGTTAAGGTAAATCCGTCCTGTAATGTTTTGAGCTCTAAGGCGGCTGACCGTTGTAGTAACGAATTCATTATAGTCTCCGTAAATGTAGGGTAATTCGGTGAATCTGTTATTCACAGCCGATTAAAAAATGCATCTGGTGTGCTTCTCCGGGCGCGAGATGAATCAGGCTAACCCCGGAATTAAAGGCGTCTGGCGGGCAGGTCATCGGCTCAACTGCCAGGCCACGGCGTGCTAATTTTTCACCGGTATAAACCTGCAGCCAGGGCTGGTGGCTACGCAGGTATGTGGACATGTTTTGTGCCGGGCTGGTCATTCTGACTTCCCACTCATTCCCGGATGGCCAGACTTTGAACGTATGATCAAGCGAGGTTTTCGCGATGACCTGCGGCGTTGTGAAATCCTGCTCTCCCAGTGTGGATTCGCCCGACGGCAGTGCTAATTCACAGTCATCAATACTGTGCAGGTTGCAGGTCAAATAGGGGTGTGCGCCTGCGCCATACGGTGCCGTTTCGTCACCCACATTTTGTGTATGAATAAAGACATGCAGCCCGCTGGTGGCTTCCAGCCGGTAAATCACCTTTGAAATCAGCGCAAAGGGATAGCCATACGAGGGCGGCAGAAAAATAGTCAGCACCACTTCCGATGCCGACTGTTGGTCAATCTGCCAGTCTCGCCAGGCCAGCAATCCATGAATGGCGGTATGAGAAACCGGGTCATTAACGGCAAGCTGGAAGGCTTTGCCGTTATGCTGATAGCAGCCGTCTGCCACGCGATTTGGCCAGGGAATGAGTACTTTCCCCAGATGTGCCAACGGCATCTCTTCAGGCTTGTGCGGAATAACGACGTGACGCTCACGATTCGTCAGTTCCGCCAGCCCCGCGCCAACCGTGACAATTTTTGCCTGGTAGTGCCCGGCCTGAAGATGAAGGGTTTTTCCACCGCTATGCATGGCTGCTTATCTCCTGGCTTATTTAGCGTTGATATCCAGCAGGCCGGCGGCAACGGCCGGAGCCAACCCCGGCGCCAGCGGTAGACGTGGGATCACCAGGCAGTGCAACAGGTGGTAAATATCCTGCTTACCGTCCCAGACTTTGGTGGTCACCTTGTTGTCGGTGTCCAGCTCCTGCCACCATGAACCCGTCTCGTAGTCCATCAGATAAGTGATGCAGTAATCCCACCACTTCTGGTACCAGGCTTCGTACTGGCTCTCGCCGGTGAGGGTATACAAGGCATAGGCGGTACCCATCGCCTCGACTATCGGCCAGCGAACTCTTTCGCGAACGATGGGTTTACCGTCCCAGTCCACCGAATAGACAAAACCATCCGCGCCGTCCGGTGCCCAGGCATCACGGATGGTGGCGTGGAACAAGCCTTTGGCATCTTCCAGCAGCCAGGCGGGAGGCGTTTCGAAGCGCGCTTCCAGTGCGGCATGCAGATGCAGCATCAGGCGACCCCATTCGATCCAGTGGCCCGGGGTACCGCCGTAAGCGCGGAAACGGTGAGCTGGGTTATCCTTGTTGTAATCGCGGATTGGGTTCCACTGCGAATCGAAGTGCTCGTTGACGCGATACTCACCGCTGCGGGCAACATCGTGAATAATCACTGAAGTGATACGCAGTGCGCGATCGAGCCATTTACGGTCGTGAGTAACGTCATAGACAATCAGGAAGGCTTCGACTGCGTGCATGTTGGCATTGCCGCCACGATAATCTTCCGTCTGGCTAAAAGCTTCGTCCCAGGATTCCAGGCACATCTGCTCCTCTTCACTCCAGAAGTACTTCTCAATGACTTCGATGGCATCGTCAAGCAACGGTCGCGCCTGTGGATGACCGGTTGTTACAGCGCTTGCCGCCCCGAGCAACACGAAGAAATGCTGATAACCCTGCTTGGAGGCATCCATGACCCCTTCATCATTCACGCAGGCGTACCAACCGCCGTAGCGCGTGTCACGCAATGCGCCATTCAGCGCCTTAATTCCGTGATCGACGAGCTGATATGCGCCGGGGCGGCCCATTGATGCGGCCACGGAATAAACGTGCAGCATACGAGCGGTGATCCATAAATGTGTCCCCATCTCCGCTCTGACCTGACCATTGTTACCCAGCCAGCCAAACCCGGTGGGTACCGCTGCGTTTTTACCAAAGTTAAAGATGCGGTCGGTTTCCTGTTCCAGCCAGCGGTTGTGGCTCAGGGTGTTAAACCATTTCATTTATTCATCCTCGAATTAGCGGCGGGCCATCATTTCATCGACAATTTCACCTAAACGTTGCAATTTAGGTGCGGAAACATCACGCAGCATCAGTTCGGTATCCGGCAGGCCAACCACGGATGACCAGACCGCACGTCCGGCGAGAAAGCCGGATGCACCTGCCGTCATGGCCACGCTGACCGCGCGCGGGAACAGTTTTTCATCCACACCAGAGGAGAGAATGACCCACGGCATGTTGATGTTTTCATTCAGGCGCTGGGAGGCGCTAAGCAATTCTTGTTGGGTACCTTTGCCGTACAGCGGCATTTCGACCTTGTAGAGATCGGCGCCGCTGTCACCCAGCTCTTTTGCGGCCTCGATAATGGCCTGTTCACGATCGAACTTTTCGCCACGGCGCGGTGGACGCACAACCGGTTCGATAATGCTCAGCAGGCCGTTGACGTGGCATAGCTCATTGAATTCTTTCACCATATCAAGACGCTGTTGGGCATCTTCGTCGCTGCGCCACAGTACCAGCAGCTTCAGCGCCTTCGCGCCGTCCTGTTTCACGGCCTGCGGGTCGATTTTTTTATCAATCACCACGCTATCGACCGGAATACCATTACCCGGAATGAACTCATCCGCGGCCACAATCATGCCGCAGCTTTTCGCGATGGCATGTTGTTCCACAACCTGGCGGTAGCAGAACTGCTGATCGACCAGGATCGCAGAGGCATAGGGAGAAAGGATCTTCGCTGCATTCACTTTGAAATCAGTCAGCACGCTGTCGCTCACCGGGAATTTCGCACCCGCAGCGGCAAACATTAAGCGCATGGCTTCGCGCTGATCGACTGCCAGCATGGCAAAACCGCCGGAAGCTCGGGTGATGTCTTTCAGGGTGTACTTCGTCATTGTTCAGTCCTTACTTATCTGTGTGTTTATTTAGCCCGGCGGATGCGCGAACCTGTTCAAGAATGGCCGTCCAGTCTTCCCGACCACGGCCAGCGGCGCGAGCCTGGTTATAGACTTCGCGGGAGGCCGCACCAAGCGGCATCGGCACGTGCAGTTGATTCGCCACATCCAGGGCGATGCCAAGATCCTTGTGGGCTAAGTCGATCATGAAGGCCGGGGAAAGATCGCCTTTCAGCACTTTGTTCGGCCAGGAGGTGGTGAAGTGGCCTTTTCCGGCAGGCGTCCCGCTCATCACTTTCAGGGCCACATCGAAGGAGAGGCCGAGTGCTTCGCACAACACGGCGGCTTCGGCAGAGAGCGCATTTAGCGCGATGCTCATGTAGTTGTTGATGAGTTTGACGCGGATACCCATACCGGGGCCGCCGGCATTGATTAATTCATTACCCATTGCCAGCAGTATTGGCGTTGCGCGCTCAACGTGTTCAGCTGTTCCCCCTGCCAGCAACAGCAGGGTGCCTGCGATCGCATGATCGGAGGTGCGCCCGACCGGGCAATCCATCATGCTGAAGCCTTTGGCTTCCATGTCGCTAATCAGTTTGTCGGTCTGCAGCGGATGGATAGTGGACATATCAATGACCAGCGCTTGTGGCGACAGGCTCTCGCAAACGCCTTGTTCACCCAACAAGACGCGGCGCACCAGATCGCCGTTTGGCAGCATCGTGATGACAAACTCCGCGCCGTTTGCTACCTGAGCCGGGCTGCTGGCAGGCTGTGCTCCTTTTTCCACCAGGCACTGAACAGCATCCGGGTTAACGTCAAAGACGCTGAGTTGATGACCCTGCTTCAGCAAGTTGCTCGCCATGGGGGAACCCATCTGACCTAATCCGATAAATGCTATAACTGCCATAACGTTCTCCTGAGACGTGGATGTCATTTTCTGTCATTTAAAATCGTCTTTTTCTGTCTGTTTTTGATCGTATTTGTAATTTATGGTCAAAAAATTGACAGCCGTCACTTTTTAAACATTTTGTGAAATTAAAATGATCCCATCTTGAAACGCCTAAGGAATGAACATGATTCGTATTGCTTGTGTGGGTATTACCGTGATGGATCGCATCTATTACGTAGAAGGTTTACCGACTGAAGGAGGTAAATATGTGGCGAAGCGGTATACCGAAGTGGGCGGTGGGCCTGCTGCGACGGCGGCTGTGGCTGCGGCGAAGCTGGGCGCACAGGTGGACTTTATTGGCCGTGTGGGCGATGACGACACCGGAAACAGCCTGCTGGCGGAGCTGGAATCCCTGGGGGTAAACACCCGTTACACCCGGCGCTATGCAGGGGCGAACTCTTCACAGTCGGCGATTATGGTCGACGCGAAGGGAGAGCGAATTATCGTTAACTACCCCAGCCCGGATTTACTGCCGGATGCTGATTGGCTGAAGGAGATCGATTTTTCTCAGTGGGATGTGGTGTTGGCGGACGTGCGCTGGCACGAAGGGGCAAAACAGGCCTTCACGCTAGCGCGTCAGTCAGGGGTGATGACCGTGCTGGATGGCGACGTTACGCCGCAGGACATCAGTGAACTGGTGGCATTGAGCGATCATGCTGCGTTCTCTGAACCTGGACTGGCGCGACTGACAGGGACAACGGAGCCTGATTCTGGACTGAAAAAAGCACAAATGCTCACAAATGGTCATGTTTATGTGACGCGTGGCAGTGAGGGGTGTGACTGGATAAAAGATAATGCAGTGCAGCATCAGCCAGGATTTTCAGTCGATGTGGTCGATACCACCGGTGCCGGTGATGTTTTTCACGGTGCGCTGGCATTTAGTCTGGCCTGTGGGTCCGCGCAGGAAGACGCCGTCAGGTTTGCCAGTGGCGTCGCTGCACTGAAGTGTACGCGTCCGGGCGGGCGTGCGGGGATCCCTGACTGTGATCAAACCCGATCTTTTCTGTCACTTTTTGTATAAAATGCCAGGGCAATGGTTTTTCGAGGAAATTTCATGAGTCTTACCGAACTGACCGGTAACCCGCGACACGATCAACTGCTGATGCTGATTAGCGAGCGTGGTTATATGAATATTGACGAACTTGCCAGTCTGCTGGATGTTTCCACCCAGACCGTGCGTCGTGATATTCGTAAGTTAAGCGAACAGGGATTAATTACGCGTCATCATGGCGGAGCAGGCAGAGCCTCCAGCGTGGTTAATACGGCGTTCGAACAGCGTGAAGTCTCCTGGACGGAAGAGAAAAAAGCCATCGCGGAAGCGGTGGCTGACTACATTCCCGACGGCTCAACGGTGTTTATTACCATTGGTACTACCGTTGAGCAGGTTGCGCGGGCGCTGTTAAACCATAACCATTTGCGCATCATCACCAACAGCCTGCGCGTGGCGCATATTCTGTATAACAACCCACGTTTTGAAGTGATGGTTCCCGGAGGGACGCTGCGCCCGCATAACAGCGGTATTATCGGTCCTTCTGCTACAGCGTTTGTCGCTGACTTTCGCGCCGATTATCTGGTGACCAGTGTGGGTGCGATTGAAAGCGATGGCGCGCTGCTGGAATTTGATGTTAACGAAGCCAGTGTAGTAAAAACGATGATGTCCCATTCACGACACATTCTGCTGGCAGCGGATCATACGAAATACACGGCCTCTGCCGCAGTAGAGATTGGTAATGTGTCGCAGGTAACTGCGCTGTTCACCGATGAATATCCTGGTCCGGCGTTGCACAATCTCCTTCAGTCACAGCAGGTTGAAATTGTGCAAGTGAGTCCTTCTCAGGATGATGCGCTGGCTATGTGATCTCGCTCTTTGGTGCTCTGATTCGTTCGAAGTCATCACGCACGCATAGTCAAACTTCTCCTTTCCCGCTACAGTTATTCATCCACGGCGAGAAAGGAGAAGGACATGCTCTATATCTTTGATTTGGGTAATGTGATTGTCGATATCGACTTCAATCGCGTGTTAGGCACATGGAGCGATTTGAGCCGTGTACCGCTGGCTTCACTAAAGCAAAGTTTCACGATGGGGGAGGCTTTTCGCCAGCATGAGCGAGGCGAAATAACAGATGAGGCCTTCGCCGAGGCGCTGTGTCATGACATGGCGTTGCCTTTGAGTTACGAGCAGTTCTCCCACGGCTGGCAGGCCGTTTTTGTCGCATTACGCCCCGAAGTTATCGACATCATGCATAAGCTGCGCGAGCAAGGGCATCGTGTCGTTGTGTTATCAAATACTAACCGCCTGCACACAACGTTTTGGCCAGATGAGTATCCCGAAATCCGTCAGGCAGCCGATCATATTTATCTTTCTCAGGAACTGGGCATGCGTAAACCGGAAGCACGGATTTACCAGCACGTTCTGCAGTCAGAAGGTTTTTCTGCGCACGATACGGTCTTTTTTGATGACAACGCCGATAATATTGAAGGGGCTAACCAGTTAGGGATCACCAGTATCCAGGTCGTCGATAAAACGACCATCCCTGACTATTTCGCGAAGTTGTTATGCTAAAATTTTTGCATCAAAAAGCCAGGCATCATACGCGTCCTGTATGGGCCTGGCTGAAGCTATTATGGCAGCGCATTGATGAGGACCATATGACAACGCTGGCAGGAAATCTTGCCTACGTTTCATTGCTCTCATTAGTGCCGCTTATCGCCGTTGTTTTTGCTCTTTTCGCTGCATTTCCGATGTTTTCCGATGTCAGCATTCAACTCCGTCATTTCATTTTCGCTAACTTTATTCCGGCGACTGGCGATGTCATCCAGCGGTATATCGAACAGTTTGTCGCAAACTCGAACAAAATGACTGCTGTTGGGGCATGCGGGCTGATTGTAACCGCCTTATTGCTGATGTATGCCATCGATAGCGCGTTGAATACCATCTGGCGCAGTAAGCGCACGCGGCCCAAAGTGTACTCTTTTGCCGTTTACTGGATGATATTAACGCTGGGACCGCTGCTGGCGGGAGCCAGCCTGGCAATCAGTTCTTATTTGCTGTCGTTGCGCTGGGCCAGCGATCTCAACACGGTGATTGATAACGTACTGCGTATTTTCCCGTTGGTACTTTCCTGGCTGTCGTTCTGGCTGCTTTACAGCATTGTACCCACCACGCGAGTCCCCAATCGCGATGCGGTAATCGGTGCCTTTGTTGCTGCTGTGCTGTTCGAAGCCGGAAAGAAAGGATTTGCGCTCTATATCACGATGTTCCCGTCTTATCAGCTCATTTACGGTGTCCTGGCGGTGATCCCTATTTTATTCGTCTGGGTTTACTGGACGTGGTGTATCGTCTTGCTAGGCGCGGAAATAACTGTCACTCTCGGGGAATACCGCAAACTTAAACAAGCCGCAGAACAAGAAGAAGCAGAGCAACCATGATTGCATTAATTCAGCGCGTAACCCGTGCCAGCGTCACCGTGGAGGGTGAGGTGACGGGTGAAATTGGCCCAGGACTTTTGGTCCTGTTAGGTGTCGAAAGGGATGATGACGAACAGAAAGCGAACCGCTTGTGCGAACGCGTACTCGGCTATCGAATCTTTAGCGATGCCGAAGGTAAAATGAACCTGAATGTGCAGCAGTCAGGTGGCAGCGTGCTGGTGGTTTCACAGTTTACACTGGCGGCAGATACCGAACGCGGCATGCGCCCTGGTTTTTCAAAAGGCGCAGCACCCGATCGGGCAGAGGCTCTGTACACGTATTTTGTAGAGCGCTGCCGGCAACAGGAAATGAACACGCAAACCGGGCGATTCGCTGCTGATATGCAGGTTTCGCTGGTTAATGATGGCCCCGTGACGTTCTGGTTACAAGTATGAACCAGCTTCCGGCGTGGTCGCGGGTAACAAGAGAGAATACAACTATGTATCACCTTCGAGTACCGCAAACAGAAGAAGAATTGGAGCGTTACTACCAGTTTCGCTGGGAAATGCTGCGTAAACCCCTGCACCAGCCAAAAGGCTCCGAACGGGATGCCTGGGACGCAATGGCACACCATCAAATGGTGGTGGACGAAGAAGGTAATTTGGTCGCAGTAGGGCGTCTGTATATCAATGCGGATAACGAAGCCTCCATACGTTTTATGGCTGTAGACCCCTCGGTGCAAGAAAAGGGGCTCGGAACGCTGATGGCGATGACCCTTGAATCCGTGGCACGCCAGGAAGGGGTGAAGCGCGTCACCTGTAGCGCGCGTGAGGATGCGGTTGAATTTTTCGCCAAGCTGGGGTTTGTAAGCCAGGGAGAAATCACCACGCCGCAAACCACGCCGGTCCGCCACTTCCTGATGATTAAGCCCATTGCGACGCTGGACGATATTCTTCATCGTGGTGACTGGTGTGGGCAGCTACAGCAGGCCTGGTACGAACATATTCCGTTAAGCGAGAAAATGGGCGTACGTATTCAGCAATATACCGGGCAGAAATTTATTACCACGATGCCCGAGACAGGGAACCAGAATCCGCACCACACCCTGTTTGCCGGAAGCCTGTTCTCGTTGGCAACGCTTACCGGTTGGGGGCTTATCTGGCTGATGTTGCGTGAGCGTCACTTGGGGGGAACGATTATCCTCGCCGATGCGCATATCCGCTACAGCAAGCCGATCACCGGAAAACCTACTGCTATCGCCGATCTGGGCTCATTGAGCGGCGATCTTGACCGTCTGGCCAGAGGCCGCAAGGCACGTGTGCAGATGCAGGTGGAGCTTTTGGGGGACGATACGGCGGGCGTAGTGTTTGAAGGCACGTATATCGTACTGCCTGCGAAGCCGTTTGGCCCTTACGTCGAAGGTGGGAATGAAGAAGAGTAGGGAGAAATCCCAACTCTTCACGCTACCCGATTCGCGTTTTACTCGTGTGTTGCCACTCGCCAGGCCACGTCGCGCATTGCGTTTCGTGCCGTCTGGCTTACGCCTCCTAACTGAAAAAATCCGTGGATAACGCCGGGATAGCGCTGGCAGGTGCAGTCCACACCTTGCTTCAGGAGCCGGTGATACAGGGCTTCTCCTTCATCGCACAAGGGGTCAAATTCAGCGGTAATGATGTGGGTCGGCGGTAACCCGTTGACATCGTCGCGCCACAGCGGGCTGACTTCCGGATGGTATAGGTCAGTCTGTGGCATATACATCTCGTAACCGGACAGCAGTGTGTCGCGTGTAATGATGTAATCCCGCCCATTGCGGGCATAGCTCTCAAAGCTGGCGGTAGCGTCCAGCATCGGGTAGATCAGCATAAGCTGCGCAGGTTGCCATTGCCCGGCAGCTTTCAGGCGTAGTGCTGTGACCAGCGCCAGATGTCCGCCAGCGCTGTCGCCAGCAAGCGTGATGCGCGTACGATCGACACCCAGTTTCTCTGCATACTTCCAAATGATGTTAGCGCCTTTTTCAGCATCGTCGTGTGCTGCTGGGAAAGTATGCTCTGGTGCGAGGCGATACTGTACTGCAATCACCCGACAGCCGCTGGCCAGGGCGAGCTGCCTTAGCTGGTTATCATGCGTAGCGAATCCACCGCTGACAAAGCAGCCGCCGTGATAATAGATCACGCAGGGTAGGTTTCCCGTGGTGCCCCGTGGCGAAACAACGCGAAACGTCATGGTATCGAGTTCACTATTTTCAACCTGTACGCGGGTTTCAGTGTCTCCGGCCAGGACCGTGCTGGCGATATAGCCTGCTCTCCGGTCATCAATATTCTGCTCGCGCGAAGAAGGGCGTCCCGCCGCGATAAATGCCTCAACCAGCTGTGCAATTCCGCTTTCCAGTGCCATTTTTACTTCCCTTTATCTGTATGGATATACAGCGTTATAACCTGGATTACCACGGATGAAAATGGGAAAAGCGGGGGAGTGTATGATTCTGGAAAGTGGCTCGCAGATTAAATATCGTCATTGGTTTCTGCGGTTTGAATTCTGTATTGTGAGAAAAATGCACTATACGCCATTGACGTATAGTTGATTTCTATTAATATAGTCCAATGGCGTATTAAAAATGTTATTCATAGAAACGGAAATCTTTACTGAAGACGTCAAAAAATTACTGGATGATGATGAATACCGTAGATTACAGATATTCCTTGCGATTCAGCCCGATTATGGCGATCTGATACAAGAAACGGGGGGCCTGAGAAAGGTTCGCTGGAGAGTGCGAGGGAAAGGAAAACGTGGCGGTGTCAGGATTATCTACTTTCATCAAATCAGGAAATCACAAATTCGTTTGTTGCTGATTTATCAGAAAGGGATCAAGGATGATCTGACTCCACAAGAAAAGGTAGTGCTGCGTATGTTGAATGAGAGGTGGTAAATGGATAAGGCACTATTTGAGCGATTAACTCAAAGTATGGTTCAGATGAATGAGATCGCTGAAGGAACGCGGCAACCTTCCCGTACCTTTCATATTGATGCCATGAAAATAAAGGAAATCCGCCAGTCTTCAGGATTATCCCAGACTCGTTTCGCAGATTTGATATCGGTAAGCGTAGATACGTTGCGAAATTGGGAGCAGGGGCGTCGTTCACCGACCGGTCCAGCAAAAGCGTTGTTACGTGCCATTGCCAATGATCCAAAACATGTCATTCAGGCGCTAAGATAATCCCCGGCAGTCTGGTTCAATTGCCGGGGGAGGATCTTAAAACTTACTCCCCTTCACCCGGGAACAGGAACGGGTTGATGGAGCTGCGGGCAAAGCCCTCTTGTTCCATGTGCGCGTCCAGCATTAGTGAAGCGAGATCGTCAGCCACAGCTTCAACTTTAGGGTCTTTTTCCTGATAGAGAATCTTCAGGTAAGTCCCACAGTCGCCGCAGCTTTCAGCTTTAATTGCCGCCTGTTCGTTATCCAGCGACCAGTAGTTCAAATCACGGCTTTGCTCGCAGTTGCTGCACTTCACACGCACCACGTGCCACTCTGTTTCGCACAGGTTGCAGTGCAGATAGCGCAGCCCCTGCCTGGTACCGATTTGCACCATGCTGGAGACCGGCATTGAACCACACACCGGGCAGTACTGACGCTGCTCACCGTATTCCGCACGGGCTTTGCCGGGGATCAGGCTTGCCATCTGCGCCCAGTAGAGCGACAGGGCAGCCCAAATGAACGGCGCTTTATCGCTGCTGACGGAGGCGAAATCAGAGGCAAACAGCGCGCTGGCCATCAGCTCCAGCTCCTGCTCTGAAGCTTTTTCCAGATTTTCGATCACTGCCAGTGCAGGGCCGCTCATTTCTGGCTTCAGCTCAGCAATTAACGACTGCAGCAGTTTTTGCCAGTGCTTGTCGCGTGGCAGAACGTGGATATCCAGCGGCGGTTTGCCCTGATCGTTCGCTTCTTTGATGCGAGCGGTCAGATCCATCTGCAGCGGATGGTCGTACAGCACAACTTCCTGCGCGTGGGCGATCAGTGCGGCAAAGCGCAGGTAGTCGCCCAGCGGGTTGTTCTCGGCCAGCTCGCGCAGACGTTCGGCGCGGCGGTTATACAAATTTTTGAGTCTGGGGAATAACAACGGCGGAATCATATCCGCCGTGCGTTTCTCGCTCGAACCCAGCTCATCTTGCGGGATTATGCGAATACTCATTCAGTTTTCTTTTCCGTTGTCTTTCGGACTTCACGGTACCAGCGTGGGTGATGTTTCTTCGCCCATGAACTGGTAACCCATCCTTCCACCATCGCGGTAATGGTGCCTTTCACCCAAAGGGCGGCGTAAATGTGCACCATGATAACCACAATTAACGCTACTGCGGCAAATGAATGCAGCATTAACGCGAATCGGATCACCGGGATTGAGAAAGCAGGCGCAAAATACGGACGCCAGATGACCACTCCGCTCACCAGCAACAGGACCAGGAAGATAATCGCCGCCCAGAATACGCATTTCTGGCCGAAGTTATAACGTCCCGTGTCACCTACTTCCTCGTTGACGACAATCTTACGAATATTCTTCGCCCAAAAGATATCATCCCGATTGATTAGATTGTGGTGCCAGTAACGGAAAAACATGATGATAAACGAGGCAAACATGATCACGCCGACAAACGGGTGCACAATGCGCGCCAGTTGCGGAGTGCCCATGATGTGCATCAGCCAGTTAAAGGACGGGAAGAGAAAGCCCATCCCGCTCACCGCTGCCAAAATGAAGCAGAAGGCGGTTATCCAGTGGTTGATGCGTTCCGGCGCCGTGTAGCGCACGATGGTGTCACGTCGTTTCATTTGCGCACCTCATCGTCTTTTTCATGCAGATTGTCTTCTTCCTCTTCCGCACGGTTTGGGCCTACACCGACGTAGTGGAAAATACTGGCCGCAAATGTCGCTGCAAAGCCGACCGCTGCGAGGGGTTTCCAGATACCTTTCCAGAATTTGACGGTGGCGCTGATTTCCGGGTTCTCTGGCAAGCCGTGATACAGATTCGGCTTGTCAGCATGGTGCAGCACATACATCACGTGTGTACCACCAACGCCTGCCGGATCGTACAGACCCGCATTTTCGTAACCACGCGTTTTCAGCTCCGCGACACGCTCGCCCGCCAGCGTTTTCATCGACTCTTTGGTGCCGAAATGAATGGCACCGGTTGGGCACGTTTTCACACAGGCCGGTTCCTGGCCCACCACCACACGGTCAACACACAGCGTACATTTATAGACGCGGTTGTCTTCCGGGTTGAGGCGCGGTACGTCGAACGGGCAGCCTGCAATACAATAGCCGCAGCCGATACACTGCTCGGACTGGAAGTCGACGATACCGTTGGCATACTGAATGATTGCCCCTTCAGCCGGGCATGCTTTCAGACAGCCCGGATCGGCACAGTGCATACAGCCATCCTTACGGATAAGCCATTCGAGTTTGTCGTCTTGTTCCACTTCCGAGAAGCGCATCACCGTCCAGGATTTGGCGGTCAAATCAGCCGGGTTGTCGTACACCCCAACGTTGTTACCCACCTCATCACGGATGTCGTTCCACTCCGAACACGCCACCTGACATGCTTTACAGCCGATACAGGTGGTGACGTCGATAAGCTTCGCCACCTCTTCCTGATGGTCCCGCGCCTGAGGCGCGGGGGTGAAACCGTTAGTGGCGGAACGACGAATGATGTCTTGCGATTGATAAGCCATAGGTCGTCTCCGTTACACCTTTTCCACGTTCACGAGGAAGGACTTAAATTCCGGTGTTTGCGTGTTCGCATCACCGACGAATGGCGTTAACGTGTTGGCGATAAAGCCTTTTTTAGCTACGCCTTCGTAGCCCCAGTGAATAGGAATACCGATAGTGTCGATATCCTGACCGTTGGCCTTCAATGTGCGAATACGTTTGGTCACCACCGCCTTGGCCTTAATGTAGCCGCGGTTAGAGGAGACTTTGACGGTATCGCCGTGGGAGATGCCCAGCTTATTCGCCAGCTTCTCGCCAATTTCCACAAACTGTTCCGGCTGTGCGATGGCGTTAAGCAGCGCATGTTTGGTCCAGTAGTGGAAGTGTTCGGTCAGACGATAGGTTGTTCCGACGTACGGGAACTTATCTGCTTTACCCAGTGCTTCTTCGTCGCCTTTAAAGATACGGGCGGCAGGGTTAGAGATAACGTTCGGGTGCAGCGGGTTAGTTCCCAGCGGCGTTTCAAACGGCTCGTAGTGTTCCGGGAACGGACCTTCTGCCATCTTATCGATAGCAAACAGACGTCCCATCCCTTCAGGCTGCATGATGAATGGCCCAACGTTGCTGCCCGGTGCGGCGGCGCTGTAGTCCGGAATATCCATCCCGCTCCATTTCGCCCCGTCCCATTTCAGGATCTGACGTTTTGGATCCCACGGATTCCCCTGCGGGTCAGCGGAGGCGCGGTTATACAGAATGCGTCGGTTAAGCGGCCATGCCCATGCCCAGCCCAGCGTATTGCCAAGACCTGACGGGTCGGCGTTATCGCGACGGGCCATCTGGTTGCCTTCCGGCGTCCAGCTACCGGCGAAAATCCAGCAGCCGCTGGAGGTAGTGCCGTCGTCACGCAGTTGGGCGAACGAGCTCAGCTGTTGGCCTTTCTTGACGATAACCGCACCGGTTGCCGGGTCGGTAATATCGGCCAGCGCCTTACCGTTACTCTCCATCGCCACTTCTTCCGAAGCCGGTTCGTGCGGGGTGGAGTAGTTCCAGGTCATGCTCAGCACCTGTTCCGGGTTCGCACCACCTTGTTCGGCATACATCTTACGCAGACGCAGGAAGATACCGGCGAGGATTTCACCATCGGTAACGGCAATCCCTGGGGCATCCGCGCCTTTCCAGTGCCACTGCAACCAACGACCGGAGTTGACGATAGAACCGTTCTCTTCGGCAAAGCAGGTGGATGGCAGACGGAACACTTCAGTCTGGATTTTCGACGGGTCAACATCGTTCGACTCACCGTGGTTCTGCCAGAAGGTGGAGGTCTCAGTGTTGAGTGGGTCGATGGTCACCAGAAACTTCAGTTTAGACAGTGAAGCCACCACCTTGTTTTTGTTCGGGAATGAGGCGACCGGGTTAAAGCCCTGGCAGATATAGCCATTCACTTTGCCCTGGTTCATCATCTCGAAGTACTGCAGCACGTCGTACCCTTTATCCCACTTCGGCAGCCAGTCAAAGCCCCAGCTGTTTTCTGCTGTCGCCTTATCGCCAAAGAAGGCTTTCATCATCGAAACGAAGAATTTCGGGTAGTTGCCCCAGTAGTTCACCTGGCCTTCCAGCAACGGTTTTGGCGTGTTGGCGGCAAGGTAGGTTTGCAGGTCGGTTTGTTTCTCGCTTGGCAGCGTCATGTAGCCTGGCAGGCTTTGTGACAACAGGCCTAAGTCAGTCAGACCCTGAATATTCGAGTGACCGCGCAGGGCGTTAACGCCGCCGCCAGCCATCCCCATATTGCCAAGCAGTAACTGGATCATCGCCATGGTACGGATGTTCTGCGCACCCACGGAGTGTTGTGTCCAGCCCAGGGCGTACAGGAACGACGCGGTTTTATCTTTTACGCTGGTTTCTGCGATGTACTCACAGACTTTCAGGAAATCAGCCTTCGGCGTACCGCAGATGTTTTCCACCACGTCCGGCGTGTAGCGGGAAACGTGCTGTTTCAGCAGATTCCACACGCAGCGCGGGTGTTGCAGCGTAACATCGCGTTTGGCGAAGCCTTTTTCATCCAGCTCGTAGTTCCAGCTGGTTTTGTCATACTTGCGTTTGTCCGCGTCGTAGCCGGTGAACAGGCCATCTTCGAAACCGTAATCCTCACGCACGATCAGACTGGCGTTGGTGTAGGCCTCAGTGTATTCGCGGTTGAATTTTTCGTTGTTCAGCAGGTACAGCAAAACGCCTGACAGGAAGGCAATGTCAGTACCAGAGCGAATAGGAGCATAGAAATCAGCCACCGCTGCGGTTCGCGTAAAGCGCGGATCGATAACAATCAGCTTCGCACCGTTGTGAATTTTGGCTTCCATCGCCCAGCGGAATCCGACAGGGTGAGCTTCAGCGGCGTTACCGCCCATCACCACAACGAGGTTGGCGTTTTTAATGTCGACCCAGTGGTTGGTCATCGCACCGCGACCAAATGTTGGAGCAAGACTTGCTACCGTTGGTCCGTGTCAGACGCGTGCCTGGTTGTCGACCGCGAGCATACCGAGTGCGCGGGAGAATTTTTGCGTTAAATAGCCGGTTTCGTTACTGGAAGCGGAAGCACACAGCATCCCGGTGGAAAGCCAGCGGTTAACGGTTACGCCTTCAGCGTTTTGTGCAACGTAGTTAGCGTCGCGGTCTTCTTTCATCAGCTTAGCGATGCGGTCAAATGCCTCATCCCAGCTAATCTGTTGCCACTTATCTGAGCCTGGTGCGCGGTATTCCGGGAATTTCAGGCGGCTTTCGGAGTGGATGAAATCCACCAGACCGGCCCCTTTCGGGCAGAGCGCGCCACGGTTGACCGGGTGATCCGGGTCCCCTTCGATATGGAAGATGGATGCTTTGGCGTTTTTTGCGCCGTCACCGAGGCTGTACATTAACAGTCCACAGCCAACGGAACAGTAAGTGCAGGTGTTACGGGTTTCACGGGTGCGCAGCAATTTATATTGCCGTGTTTCCGCGAGCGCTACGCCGGGTGCAAAGCCCAGTGCCGCTGCCGTGGTGCCTGCCATACCGCCAGCGCAGATCTTAAAGAACTGCCTTCTGCTGACCTGCATGGTTCGCTCCTTGTTTCGACATTGTCACGTTCCCTTCGCTTTTCTTTAACGCGATCGCGAGGGAAGTGGTTGTTATTTTTCTTTGCGGACGGGACCGCAAAGGTCCAGAATTGGGTGAATTTCCCTCCGTCCAGGAGGGGTTTGTAAAGAATACCACAATGTTGGTATGTGTGTTCCAATATGGTTAAAAGAAAGTGAATAAAATCCATCAAGAAGAAGTCAAAAATGTGATGAATTGTGCAGGATCGCGTCAGTTGACCCTCTGGAAGCGCGAGGATTTGCAACATCCTCAGCCTGATGAGGTTGCTGAAGAAGTACCTGTGGCGCTGGTATATAACGGAATTTCGCACGTGGTGATGATGGCATCACCGAAAGATCTTGCGCACTTCGCGATGGGTTTTTCACTTTCTGAAGGCATTATTGAGTCCCCGCAGGATATTTACGCGATGGACGTAGTGCCCTCCTGCAACGGATTGGAAGTCCAGGTTGAGCTGTCCAGCCGTCGCTTTATGGGGCTGAAGGAGCGTCGTCGGGCGCTGGCCGGACGTACCGGCTGCGGCGTTTGTGGCGTGGAGCAGCTCAATGACATTGGCAAACCGGTCCAGCCTTTGGCGTTTACCCAGACGTTTAACTTGGCGAACCTTGATACCGCATTACGACATCTGCACGATTATCAGCCCGTGGGACAGCTTACAGGCTGTACGCACGCTGCGGCCTGGGTACAGCCATCAGGCTATCTGGTAGGGGGTCATGAAGACGTGGGCCGTCACGTTGCGCTGGACAAACTGCTGGGACGACGCGCAGTGGAAGGGGAAAGCTGGCAACAGGGCGCGGTGTTAGTTTCCAGCCGCGCCAGCTACGAGATGGTGCAAAAGTCGGCGATGTGTGGCGTGGAGATCCTGTTTGCTGTCTCTGCGGCGACAACGCTTGCCGTGGAAGTTGCCGAACGTTGTAACCTGACGCTGGTGGGTTTTTGCAAACCGGGCAGGGCGACGATCTACACGCATCCGCAACGTCTGATCGCGCTGTGACGCCACCAGGCGGCCAGAATGCTGCCTGAAAATGCCAGCTCCATGATTACGGCAACTGGCGAGCCGACAATCACATTGTTCAGTAGCCAACACAGGCTACCGCACAATGTGTAACTCCGTAGTTTTCCGCTGTGTTTTTGAAACGACGCAAAGGTCATCGGCAGGCTTCCCATCAGCGGCAAAATACTCGACAGATTTTGCCAAAGATAAACGCTACACAGCAGCGATCCCAGCATAAATCCCCACATCGCCCAGCGGTGAAACGTGACGATGGCCGTCGCGTAGCGGCATGCGGCAATGATCATTAACCCAGCCGCAGCGTGTTGATCCAAAAGATAGAAATGTATAGCCAACAGGGAAGTGGAACTGGTGAGCAGAGATAAGGTGATAGCCCGGCGCTGAAAATGAAAAGCGGAAATATCCAGCAAAAAGCTGATGCCAGCCAGAATCTGAGAGAGGAGAAATGCGTTCATAATGTGCGCCAACAATTGAAGAGTGACGGGACAATAATCGACGCATCAACGTAAGGCGTTAACCTTTGTTAAGACGCTGGCGAATACGAGACAGGCTAACGGGAGTAATGCCGATATAGTTGGCGAGATCGCGCTGAGTGAGCTGAGACTCCCAGTCCGGGAAGTGTGTTTGTACGTACTGGTAGCGTTGCTCTGGGGTATTGAGCAGCAGCATTTGCTCTTTTTTCTCTTTGTAGATCAATTGCTGGACCAGTAGCTGAGCCTTAATATCCTGATTTTCCGGCGCATCCAGCAACGCCAAGGGGATTTCAGTGGTTTCTCCTGCGGTTATCATTTGCAGACTGTAATCGGCAGGTGTGTTAGTTAGCCAGTTCAGGTACAGAAAGCAGTACTCCCCGGCAAAGTAGAACTCTTTAACCCTTTCAACGCCGCTGTCTGCGTGATACACCGCACGAGCCACACCATGATGTAAAAGATGAATTTTACTTTGCGGTTCACCCTGACGCAGTAACCAACTTCCCGCTGGTTGCGTTTTTCTTCGGCTGCCTGCAAGCCACTGTGATTCCCGATTATGTGACATCTTGTCTCTCAAATAATTTGAATAAGAATGGCAAATCCTTCCGCTTTTAGTTGTGTGATATGAAGACTACTATTTATCACATCAAGGCACGGTGCCTTACTCAAACAACTAAGTGAAAGGGTTTATATCATGAAAAGCATCAAAACTTTTGTCGCAGTTATCGCTCTCGCTACTTCTTTCGGTTCTTTCGCTGCTCAGACTGTTACAGCGACCGGTTCCACACTGGAAAGTGCTGAAGCTAAAATTGCCGCCCAGGCTGAACGTGCGGGCGCCAGCGATTATAAAATCACTCAGGCTTACACCGGTAACCGTGTGCATATGACCGCTGAACTGCTGAAATAAGTTATCTCAGTACGGTAGAAAGAGCGCCCCAGGGGCGCTTTTTTAGTTTATACCCGCCATTCGTAGCAATGCGGTCACCACTGCGGCAGCGACGATCACCACGATTAGCGGCGTCTTACGCCAGGCGAGAAAGACCGCAAAACCCACACCGAGTACGCGCGCCATGCCGGCAAAGTGTTCGCCTTCATAAAAGGTGGTTGCCAGCGCGACGGAGAACAGTAATACCGTTGCGGCATCAGAAAGCAACGCCTGTGAACGTTCAGAAAAGGCTAAGCGGCCTCCCAGTTTTACTCCCCCTAAGCGCATTAAATATGTGCCCAAAGACAGCACGGCAATCCCGACGATAAACAGCGTCATGTTACCCATTATTTTTTCCTCGCCAGTAGGCCAAACAGTGAGAGCAGTACCGGCAAGCCTACCGGTGCGAAAGGTACGGATGCGAGTGACAATGCGGCCCCGCTACAGGCACGGATGAGCGTGGTGCGGTTTTTAAAGGCCGGAACCACTAAGGCCAACAAAATGGCAGGGAAAACGGCATCCAGCCCAATGGTTTCAGGCGCCGGGAGCAGCTTACCGACACCGGCACCGATCAGTGTGCCAATCGGCCAGAAAATGGCGACGCCCAGACCGCATAACCAGTAGGCGGCTTTACGTTGTTCCGGTGTTTTCTGCGACAGGCCGAACACCACGCTTTCATCGTTCATGATATGGCAGCCGAGAAAGCTGGCGGCGCGAGTGCCGACCAGATCGCGTACCGTCACGCCAAACGGCACATGTCGGGCATTCACTAGTAACCCGGCGGCGGCGGCTGCCAACGGATTTCCGCCGCTGGCGATAATACCGATGAACATAAATTCAGAAGCCCCGGCCAGCACGGTAATCGAGAGTACAAAGGGCACCCACAGCGGGAAGCCGTAAGCCATTGCCAGCGAACCGTAAGACATGCCTACCACGCCGACGGCCAGGCACACTAAAAATATCGCTTTGATCGTGTCGCCTTTGAGGCTGGAAAAATAATGTTTCATACTGTTTTAGCTATATCGAACGAATTTCCATTATAATGAACGGAACAGAATTGCATTACAAGGTCGAACGATTCGTTCGATATAAAAAACACAGAGTCGAATATGACCCAGCCCATCAGTATGATCGCGAAAAGCCTTGTGCGTGAACGTCAGCGCACCGGTTTGTCATTGGCAGAGATTGCCCGTCGCGCAGGGATTGCAAAATCGACACTCTCGCAATTGGAAGCGGGCAATGGCAATCCTAGCCTGGAAACGCTCTGGTCGCTGTGTGTGGCGTTAGATATTCCCTTTGCTCGCCTGCTGGAGCCGCAGGAACAAAAAACGCAGGTGATTCGCCGCGGTGAAGGGACAAAGGTGGTGGCTGAACAGGCCCACTATCAGGCCATTTTACTGGCCGCCTGCCCACCGGGGGCGCGGCGGGATATCTATCTGCTGCTGACGCAGCCGGGCGCGGATCGGATTTCACAGCCGCATCCTCCGGGATCGGTTGAACACATCATCGTGACGCAGGGTAAGGCGATGGTAGGATTGACGGAAGCGCCGGAGGAGTTAGGCGAGGGGGACTATATTTGTTACCCCGCCGATCGGGCGCATATTTTTAAAGCGCTGGAGCCTGACACCCAGGCGATTCTGGTTTCTGAGCAAAACTAACGGTTATGTTGCGTTGTGCCGGATGCGGCGCGTTAGCGCCGCATCCGGCCTACAAGACTACTGCAAATAAAACACTTCTTTTAGCTCTGCGCTAACCGGGCTGTTGTCCGGGTTTGCTGGCATTACGTCACGCATATGCTTCCACCAACGTTGGCAAACGTCGGTGCTGGCAACGGCATTCCAGCGTTCTTCGGACTCAATCTCAACGGTGGCGAACAGCAGATTGCGCGCCTGATCGAGATAAATCGCGTAGTGATGGGCACCGTGCTCTTTCAGCACCACTTCCAGTTCTGGCCAGATGGGATTATGACGGCGCTGGTATTCAACGTGCGCGTCGGCATTCACCTGCATCACAAAGGCCTTGCGGATCATAACGCCTCCAGATACAGCTCGCGGACCTCGTCGCGGCTGGCGGTGCGCGGGTTGCACGGCGCACACGGATCGGCCAACGCTTTATCCAGCCAGCCTTCAATATCCTCTTTCGTCACGCCAAGGGAGCTAAAGCCCGCAGGAATACCGACACGCTTGCTGAGTGCACGAATCGCGTTGATGGCCTCCATACTTGCCGCTTCATCGCTCATGTCACGGGTATCGACGCCCATCGCCTGCGCCACGCGGGCAAAGCGCGCCACGGCATTCGGGCGGTTAAAGTTTTCGATTACCGGCAGCAGGATGGCGTTGCAGATGCCGTGTGGCAGATTATGGGTTGCGCCCGGCTGGTGCGCCAGCGCATGCACCAGACCCAGACCAGCGCTGTTAAATGCCATCCCCGCCAGATACTGACCAAACGCCATTTGCTCACGAGCTTCGAGGTTATGACCGTCGTCGACCGCTTTTGGTAGCCACAGGTTGATCAGGCGAATCGCTTCCAGCGCGTTAGCGTCGGTGAGCGGATGCGCGCCAACGGAAACATAGGCTTCCACCGCGTGGGTCAGGGCGTCCATACCGGTTGCGGCGGTGACGGAGGCCGGGATTTCCAGCATCACGCTGGCATCATCCACGGCGATATCCGGGATGATGTTCGGATCGATAATGACCTCTTTGACCTTACGCGCGGAATCAATAATCACTGCATTGCTGGTCATTTCCGCCGCCGTACCTGCGGTGGTGTTAATGGCAACCAGCGGTACGCCCGCATTTTTCACTTTTCCCACCCCGGAGTACGCCGTGGAGGGGCCTGGGTTAGCGGTCAGGATCTTCACTGCCTTAGCGGTATCGATTGGGCTACCGCCGCCGAAAGCAATAATGTAGTCGCACTCTGCGTCCTGATAGGCGGCATAGCCTTTTTGTACCAGCTCTTCGGTCGGGTTCGGGAAGACGTCGTCGAACAGATGGTAAGACATTTGATGTGCATCCAGTGCCGCAAACAAACTATCCAGCAAACCCAGTTTCACCAGTTGGCCATCGGTGACGATCAGCGCTTTGCCCCATTGTTTGTTCGCCACAAGGCTCACCATATCGCGGATTGCCCCTGCGCCATGCAGACTGATTTTTGGTAGTGCCAACATAAAGCTCATCACTATTCTCCTTAACAATAAAATCCTGTAGACCGGATAAGGCGAAGCCGCATCCGGCGTTAAGTGGGGAGGTATCAGTACAGCTCTATGGCGCTTGCCAGCGGGGCCACGCCAAAACGTTTGCCGAGTGCGATCAGCTCTTCACGCGTGATGGTTTGCTTCATACCGCCCATCGAATAAATTTTGACTAACACCTCAGCGGATTTTTCTGCGGTGTCGATCAAGCCGAACGCTTCGTCGAGCGTTGGCCCACTGCCGAATACACCGTGGAATGGCCACAGTACCAACGAGTGTTGCTGCATTTCCTGCGCGGTAGCCTGACCGATTTCATCGGTACCCGGCACCATCCACGGCAGAATGCCGACGCCATCCGGGAATACGACCAGACATTCGGTGCTACCTTCCCACAGCTTACGGGTAATCAGTGCCGTGTTGTTTTCCAGTACGTAGGTCAGGGCGATCAGATTGGTGGCGTGGCAGTGCATGATTACGCGGTCTTTGCCGTTGGTGGCTTTAATGCGTTCACAGTGAGAGAGGAAGTGGGCCGGCAGTTCTGAGGTCGGCACGGCTTCATGGGTCAGACCCCACAGGATGTGATAACCCGCGCCGTCGCTGTCAATTTTCACCACGCCTAAATTGGCGGCCGGGTCGAGCTGAACATTACGGAAGAACTTGCCGGAACCGGTGACGATAAATGAGGTGTTCGCCAGCATCGGCATTGGCTGACTCAGCGCGATATAGCGCGGTTTTTCATGGAAATCAGCGCTAAATGGCGCAATATCTACTTCATCAAGACGTAACGTCAGGTTACCGCCGTTGCGTTCATCCCAGCCTTTCAGCCAGGCATCGGAAGTCGCTTTGATCATCCCCTGGACGAACCAGGACGTGGTAATGTTTTGCATGTCGGTGTTCCTGTTTATTGCCCGAACGTTATCGGGTCTTACGCAGGCCGGATAAGCGAAGCGCCATCCGGCAATCGTGTTTCATTCGTTGCCGGATGGTGACGCAGGGCGCCTTATCCGGCCTACAAGCCTGGCGTCACGCTTAGCGACGTTTGCTCAGAATCTCTTTTTCATAAGCGCGCACACTTTCCAGCCACTGGCTACCGGCCGGGGTGTCGTGACGCTGGCAGTACATCTCCCAGACGGCTTGCCACGGCAGCGATTTTTGTTCTTCCAGCAGGGCCAGACGGGCGGTGTAGTCGCCGCTGGCTTCGAGCTGACGTAACTGTTCGGTTGGTTCTAACAGTGCACGTAACAGCGCTTTTTTCATGTTGCGGGTACCGATAACCCATGCGGCAATGCGATTGATTGAGGCGTCGAAGAAGTCGAGGCCAATGTGTACGCGGTCGAACAGGTTGTGGCGCACGATCTCACTGGCAATCGCCTGAGTTTCATCATCCAGCAGCACCACGTGGTCGCTGTCCCAACGAACCGGACGGCTGACATGCAGCAGCAGGCGCGGTACATACAGCATGGCGGCGGAGATTTTGTCGGAAATTACTTCTGTCGGATGGAAGTGACCCGCATCCAGACACAGCGCAGTCTGGCGGCTGGTGGCGTAACCCATGTAGAACTCGTTAGAGCCCACGGTATAGCTTTCCGCACCGATGCCAAACAGCTTGCTTTCGACGGCATCGATATGGTGCGCCGGGTCGAGTTTCTCGCTGATCACTTCGTCCAGTGCGTCCAGCAGACGCTGGCGCGGCGCTAAACGGTCAACAGTGATGTCTTTCATGCCATCCGGGATCCAGATGTTCATCACCGATGGTGTGCCCAACTGCTCGCCAAAATACGCCGAGACGCGACGGCTGGCTTTGCAGTGATCGATCCAGAACTGGCGAATGGTGTCATCGGCGTGCGCCAGCGTGAAGCCGTCAGCGCTCAGCGGGTGAGAGAAGCAGGACGGGTTGAAATCCAGCCCTAACTGGTTCGCTTTCGCCCACTCAACCCAGTTTTTAAAGTGCTCAGGTTTGATTTGGTCGCGGGCAACCGGTGTATCCGATTCCAGATAGATCGCGTGCAAATTCAGACGTTTGGGTCCCGGAATCAGGCTTAGCGCTTGCTCCAGATCGGCCCGCAGTTCGGTGGCGTTACGCGCTTTACCCGGATAGTTACCGGTAGCCTGAATACCGCCAGTGAGCGAGCCTTCCGGGTTTTCGAAACCGGCGACATCATCGCCCTGCCAGCAGTGCATGGAGACCGGCAGACGATCGAGCTGGCGTAAGGCCGCCTCGACATCAATGCCTACCGCGGCGAAACGTAGTTTTGCCAGTTCCCAGGCTTGTTCAAGTTGAGTGGTCATGCGCAAAGCTCCTTTGTCTGTCGTAATGGTTGAAACTGCGCTTTGTGGCGGGCAATTTCACTTTCAGGATTGGGGATGAAGGTTGTCAGGTCGTAGTTAGCGCGTACCACCTGGCGGAAATCATCAACGTTGTTTAGCTCATCCAGCGTCATCAACTGGACGCCAATATTGCCGAGCGTGGAGGCCTCAATAGGCCCTGATATGACGCGAATACCGCAGGCATCCGCGCAAAGTTGGTTGAGTAATGCGTTCTGGCATCCACCACCGACGATGTGCAGTTGGTGAAATGCTTCGCCGCGAAGCTCAGCCAGTTCCTGCAGGATATCGGCGTACAGCAACGCCAGACTGTCGAAAATACAGCGCGCCAGTTCGGCATCCTGCATCGGCACAGGCAGGCCAGATTCGCGGCATGCTGCCTGAATTTCCGCGCTCATGTCGTCAGGATTGATAAAGCGCTCGTCGTTGGGGTTAATCAGAAACTGGCAGGCCGGCAGCACCTGGGTTTGGGCGATAAGCGCAGGCAGGTCGGTTATCTGCCGCTCTTTTAACACGCGCTGAAGTAGCCACAGCCCCATGATGTTTTTCAGCACGCGGTAGCGTCCTTCCGCGCCGCCTTCGTTGGTAATATTCGCCGCCAGTGCCGCATCGTTGGCATATGGGGTTCGGCTTTCAAACCCCATCAGTGACCAGGTGCCTGAAGAGAGGTATGCGCTGTGTTTATCGGCCAGCGGTGAAGCGATCACCGCGCTGGCGGTGTCGTGGCTGGCGACGGCAACCACCGGGATTTGATTTTTCTGCGGACAAATCCAGTGACCAATTACGTTCCCCGGATGCGTGGGGCGGCCAAACCACGCTTTGTCGGCACCGCTCCAGGCCAGTAGGGTTTCGTCCCAGTCGTCGGTGTTGATATTGACTAACTGGGTGGTGGTGGCGTTGGTATATTCCCAGTTCATTTCTCCGGTCAGGCGATAGCTGAAGTAATCGGGGATTAGCAGGGCATGCGCCACCTGGGGGATCAGTTCCGGTTGCTGTTCGACCAGCGCGCGGAGCTGATACAGGGTATTAAAGGGCAGAAACTGAATGCCGCTACGGCGATAGATTTCACTTTGACCTGGCTGCGTCATGGCCCGCGACATAATGCCGTTCGTGCGGCTATCGCGATAAGAGACTGGCAATCCGACACGCTGACCGTTTTTATCGATCAGGACATAATCCACGCCCCAGGTATCAATGCCGATGCTGTCGATCCGAATGCCTTGATCGCAGACTTTCTGCAGACCGAGGCGAATGTCGTTTTCCAGGCTGTCGATGTCCCAGGTGTCAAAACCGTCTGTTTTTTGCAGGCAGTTAACAAAGCGGTGGATTTCACGCAGTGTCAGGGTACGGTGTTCACTGTCGTAACGCGCCAACATTACGCGTCCACTGGATGCACCGAGATCAACAGCGACACAATGGCGAAGAGTCATAGCAAGGTCCTTCTGAGTTTCATTGCACTCAGTCTAAGAACCCGTGAAATGGCGTACCTTCTTGTTAGTGACAACGACAATAAGCGGCTGGCAGCATGGCAAAGGTGAACGTGATAGCGTTCACATTTTCTACTAATAGGGATGGTTTCGTCTGATGTGACCCCTTCCGCAATTCCCGATCTTTCCCGCTATTTCTTGAAGAATTGACCGTGTTTACGCTCTTTGGCGTCAAAAATTTAAGGTGAGGGTGATAACCCTTAATTACTATTCAGCCATGTTCATTTGATCGGGGTGGATGTCATCATGACCGTATTGCATTGCGTGGATTTTTTTCCGACAGGTAAAGCGCCCGTGGCGATTGAACCCCGGCTTCCTCAGCCTGCTTTTCCAGAGCATCATCATGATTTTCATGAAATTGTAGTGGTTGAACATGGTACGGGAATCCATGTGTTCAATGGACAGCCTTATACCATTAGCGGGGGAACGGTGTGTTTTGTCCGCGATCATGACAGACACTTATATGAACATACTGACAACCTGTGTCTGACCAATATTCTGTATCGTTCCCCGGATGCGTTTCAGTTTTTGGCCGGGCTGAATCAGTTGTTACCCCAGGAGCTGAATGGGCAATATCCGTCACACTGGCGGGTGAATCAGAGCGTGTTGCAGCAGGTTCGGCATCTGGTGGGGCAAATGGAAAATCTTGGCGAGGCAATGGATACGCCGACGGCGGCAAATCGTGAGATCTTGTTCATGCAGTTGCTGGTGCTGTTGCGTAAAAGTAGCCTGATGGAAGCGGCAACAGATAATGATGCGCGACTGAACCAACTACTGGCATGGCTGGAGGACAACTTTGCCGACGACGTGTGCTGGGAAGCCATAGCCGAGCAGTTTTCGCTCTCTTTACGTACTCTGCACCGCCAGCTTAAACAACAGACCGGGCTGACGCCGCAGCGCTATCTCAACCGCCTACGGCTTATCAAAGCCCGCCATTTGCTACGCCACAGTGATGACAGCGTGACGGACATCGCTTATCGCTGCGGGTTTGGCGACAGTAACCATTTTTCGACGCTGTTTCGCCGGGAGTTTAACTGGTCGCCGCGCGATATCCGACAGGGACGCGATGTCATTACTGGAAGCAGCCTCCAGTAACGCGAAAGCTATCAACGTTTTTTGCCGTCCGTTTGCTGATAATCATACCCTTTTATGCCGGATGGCGGCTGTGCCTTATCCGGCCTACGTGGATGCCCTGTAGACCGGATAGACGTAGCGCATCCGGCAAGCGTTCAGGTTGAGGTGATGTGATGGTGAATCATCTGGTCCTTCTGAAATCAGACTTTTTTGCGAATGACCACCAGCCCGTCGCGGTGGCCGATCGTTACCCGCAGGATGTGTTTGCCGAACATACTCATGAGTTTTGCGAACTGGTGATGGTGTGGCGCGGTAATGGCCTGCATGTTCTCAACGATCGCCCGTACCGGATAACCCGTGGCGATCTGTTTTATATCCGTGCCGAAGACAAACACTCCTACACCTCAGTTAACGATCTCGTCCTGCAAAATATCATTTACTGCCCGGAACGGCTGACGCTGAATGTCGGCTGGGAAAGCGCGATCCCAGGATTTAACGGCTCGCCGCGACAGCCCCACTGGCGGCTCGGTAGCGCTGGTATGTCCCAGGCCCGGCAGATAATTAGTCAGCTTGAACACGAGAGTAATCAGCGTGACCCGCTGGCTTTTGAAATGGCTGAATTGCTGTTTGGGCAACTGGTGACTCATTTCAAACGGCATCGCTATGCCACGGATGCGCAGCCAGCGACATCAAGTGAAACGTTGTTGGATAAGCTGATTACCGCGTTGGCCGGGAGTCATGAACATGCCTTTGCGCTGGATAAATTCTGTGAGCTGGAACAGTGCAGTGAGCGAGTTTTACGTCAGCAGTTTCGCAGCCAGACCGGGATGACCATCAACCAGTATCTCCGCCAGGTGCGGGTTTGCCATGCTCAGTATTTGCTCAAGCACAGTAGACTGATGATCGGTGAAATTTCTATGCGCTGCGGCTTTGAAGACAGTAATTACTTTTCGGTGGTATTCACGCGAGAAACCGGGATGACGCCGAGCCAGTGGCGTCATCTCAGCAGCCCGAATGATTAACTGGCCATCCCCAGACCGACAATATTTGCCGCGAGAATAATGACCACGCAGCCGAGGCTCAGTACGCTGACCGGACGGCGGCCCGCGTTTTTCCACTCTTTCAGCACCAGACCAACAATACCACCGCACAGGACATAGAAGCTCATGTGCAGCATCCAACTGACATAATCATACTGCGCCGGAATGCGAGCATGGCCCCAGGCGTAGAAGAAGAATTGCAGATACCACATCAGACCACCGAGCGCGGACAGCAGCACGTTGGTGATGATCAGCGGTTTGGCTAGCGAGAAGTCGGCTTTTATCGAAAGATCTTTCACTTTTGCCAGACGAATAAAGCAGAAGCCCAGGTTGACTAAAGCACCGCCGCCCATGATGATGACATAGCTTGGCAGCGCGACGTACAGCGGATCGACGCCCAGCGCGGCGGCAGCATCGTGCATGGGTTTCGCCGCGTTCATCGCAAAGGACATCCCGGCAGAGAAAATGCCGCACATTACCGCCAGCACCAGCCCCTTCTTCAGGTTGAACTCTTCTGCTTTGATGCCCATTTTACGTTCTTTCAACTGCCCTGCGCGGGTCACAATGCCCACGCCGATCAGCGCGACCAATACGCCCAGTAGCGTCATGCGTCCGCCATTGGTGTTGATCAGCACATCAAAGTTACCGTTGATGATAGGGGTCATCAGCGTGCCGACAATCAGGGTAATACCAATCGCAATACCAATCCCCATCGACATGCCGAGATAGCGCATGGTCAGGCCATAGTTGATATTACCGATCCCCCACATCGCGCCAAACAGGAATACCGGTGCCAGCGTGGAGAGGCTAAAAGAGCTGAAGTAGGCCCAGAAATTGGGAAGTAACATGGCGCTGATGGCCCATGGCAGGATAAGCCAGGAGACGATCCCGCCAACCGACCACATTGTTTCCCATGACCAATGTTTAACTTGTTTGAACGGGGCATAGAAACAGGCTGCACTGGCTGCGCCTATCAAATGCCAAAGAATACCCATCGTAATCGCGTTACTCATGACTGAATCCTCGTTATTTTTTATCGTCGGTCATAACCCCTCCGACACAACGAGTTTAAAAATTACGCAGATGATTAACCTTTTGACGATTGCCGCCTTTGTCCTCTTGTTGGCAATCATCACGTTAACTGGGTGATTTGGCTCACATCTTCAGTAATGGTGATGAATAATTAAGACCCTGTAAAAAGTACGGCATTGATAATCATTTTCAATATCATTTAATTAACTATAATGACCCAACTGCTTACGCGGCGTTAACACTGGCCGCCCGACAATACTGGAGATGATTATGAGTTATACACTGCCATCCCTGCCGTACGCTTATGATGCCCTTGAACCGCACTTCGATAAGCAGACGATGGAAATCCACCATACCAAACACCACCAGGCTTACGTAAACAACGCTAATGCTGCGCTGGAAAGCCTGCCTGAATTCGCGAGCCTGTCTGCTGAAGAGCTGATCACCAAACTGGATCAGCTGCCTGCGGATAAGAAAATCGTTCTGCGTAACAACGCTGGCGGCCACGCTAACCACAGCCTGTTCTGGAAAGGCCTGAAAACCGGTACCACGCTGCAGGGCGACCTGAAAGCGGCTATCGAACGTGACTTCGGTTCCGTTGACAACTTCAAAGCTGAATTTGAAAAAGCAGCGGCAACCCGCTTTGGCTCCGGCTGGGCGTGGCTGGTTCTGAAAGGTGACAAACTGGCTGTTGTTTCCACCGCCAACCAGGATTCCCCGCTGATGGGTGAAGCTATCTCTGGCGCTTCCGGTTTCCCAATCGTGGGCCTGGACGTTTGGGAACACGCTTACTACCTGAAATTCCAGAACCGTCGCCCGGACTACATCAAAGAGTTCTGGAACGTGGTTAACTGGGACGAAGCTGCCGCGCGTTTCGCCGCAAAAAAATAAGTTTAATGATGCCTGAAACCTGAGAGCGTTATGCTGATCGGGTCGGGATCTGATGACGTGATACAGCCCCTGCAAGCGATGCCTGTGGGGGCTTTTTTGTGATCAAAATCAACATAGGAACATTGATCCATTTAAATTGAAACAAGGTTTTATTATGCGAGTGGGATCACTTTTATAGTCTCTACGAATGTCTATCTTCTTTTCATCAAGACGGGCGCATCTCAAAAGCAAGATGCAGTCGCCCAAAAAAATTGCCCCATTTTTACGTCTACAGGTGATGGAAATGCAGATCAAACGTACGATAGAGAAAATCCCAGGCGGTATGATGTTGGTACCACTTTTTCTGGGCGCGTTATGTCACACCTTTTCACCCGGCGCCGGGAAATACTTCGGCTCATTTACCAACGGCATGATCACCGGTACGGTGCCGATTCTGGCCGTCTGGTTCTTTTGCATGGGGGCGTCGATTAAGCTGAGCGCTACCGGAACCGTACTGCGTAAATCCGGCACGTTAGTGATAACCAAGATCCTGGTCGCATGGGTGGTAGCGGCGATTGCATCGCGCATTCTTCCTGAACATGGTGTGGAAGTGGGGTTCTTCGCCGGATTGTCCACGCTGGCGCTGGTGGCCGCAATGGATATGACTAACGGCGGGCTGTATGCCTCGATCATGCAGCAATACGGCACCAAAGAAGAGGCCGGGGCGTTTGTCCTGATGTCGCTGGAGTCAGGTCCGCTGATGACCATGGTCATTCTGGGAACCGCCGGGATTGCGTCGTTTGAACCGCATGTATTTGTGGGGGCGGTATTGCCGTTCCTGATTGGTTTTGCGCTGGGTAATCTGGACCCTGAACTGCGGGAATTCTTCAGTAAAGCCGTGCAGACGCTGATCCCTTTCTTTGCCTTCGCATTGGGTAACACTATTGATTTGAGCGTCATTGCGCAGACTGGCGTGCTGGGTATTCTGTTGGGCGTCGCGGTCATTATCATTACCGGTATTCCGTTGATTATTGCCGATAAACTGATTGGTGGCGGGGATGGTACGGCGGGGATTGCGGCGTCCAGTTCTGCTGGCGCGGCCGTTGCCACACCGGTGCTGATTGCTGAAATGGTTCCGGCGTTTAAACCGATGGCACCAGCGGCCACCTCCCTGGTGGCGACCTCGGTGATTGTAACCTCGATCCTCGTACCGATTATCACATCCATCTGGTCGAAAAGAGCCAAAGCCAGAGCGGCGGAAATTGATCTTCGCGGTACCGTGAAGTAAGCCTCTTTTGCCGGATGGTCTGCACCATCCGGCTTAATGCGTTAACCTTTGACGACGAACACCTCATCGATAGTCCGACACTCACTCTCGTTCAACTCTCCACCCGCGTTTCGTGATACTCCGGTGCAATAGCCAAACTTCCGTGACACAACGGTCTTGATGGTAGTGACAAAATCCTCGCCGATGGCGTAGATGGACATGTAGGTGCCAATCTTATCCTGAATCTCACGCAGCGCCGCCAGATCGCCCTGCTTAAACGCCTCGCGTGCGCTGACAAACAGCTCAGGCATAACGTTGTTGAGGCCCGAGATGATCCCCGCACCGCCAGCCAGCAGATTAGGAATGTAGTATTCGTCATAACCCGACAGCACCGCAAAATCTTCCCGCACGGCACGGGTTGTCTGGATCATGCTGCGGGTGTGGGACTGGCAGTCCACGGTGTCTTTAATGCCAGCAAAGTTCGGGAATTCAGCTGCCAGCGTGGCCACCAGTTCAGGCGTTAAATCGCAACCAGTGCGCGCCGGGAAGTTATAGGCAAACCATTTGCCGTTGAGCTTTTGTCCCAACTGGCGAAAGTAGCTCAGTAGCTGCTTCGACGTTTGACCGTAGTAGTAAGGCGGCAGGATCATGACGGCATCGTATCCGGCGCGATGCGCCTCCTGGGCCATCAGCAAAACATCATTCTGGCAGGTGGATGAGACGTTCGCGACCATCTTCAGCGAGCTCATGGCACGGGCTTCACGGATCAGCAACAGCCTTTCTTCGAGCGTAAAGGAAGCAAATTCCCCAATGCTGCCCATCAACAAAATAACGTCGATTTTTGCCTCAGTAAGGCGTTTGAGATGCTGGCTCAGACCATTGAGATCGATCTTGCCATCATTGTCCATTGGCGTAATGGAAGGACACCAGACGCCAGCAAATTGCGATTGACCAGTCACGTTGTCGACTCCTTAATTGAAATGATGTTTCAAAACAAGATTACATTGATAGCATGTGTCCCTAAGTTTCATGTGAACCGTGCTCTCATTTTGAGCGACTGGGGTAAAATAAATATGGTGTAATGGGAGAAATTTATCGGGAGAGGGAACAGATGCGATATCCGGTCGATGTTTTTACAGGCAAGATTCGGGACTACACGGGAAGCCGTCCCAGCGCGATTGCTAAAGTTCAGGTTGATGGCGAGTTGATGCTGACCGATCTGGGGCTCACGGGCGATGAACAGGCGGAGACTAAAATTCATGGCGGGCCGGATCGCGCGCTGTGCCACTATCCGCGTGAACACTATCAGCACTGGATACAAGAATTCCCCGAACAGGCGGAGTTATTTGTCGCCCCCGCCTTTGGGGAGAACCTCTCAACGCTTGGTCTGACAGAAGAGAATGTCTATATCGGCGATATTTTCCAGTGGGGAGAGGCGCTGATTCAGGTCACGCAGCCGCGTTCACCGTGTTTTAAGCTGAATTTCCATTTTGGCATTAGCGATATGGCAAGTCAGATGCAGGCTTCGGGGAAGATAGGCTGGCTGTACAGTGTTATCGCGCCGGGACGCGTGTCGGCGGATGCGCCGCTGGAACTGGTGTCGCGCGTGAGCGATGTCAGTCTGCGGGAGGCCATTGCCATTGCGTGGCATATGCCGTTTGACGATGACCAGTATCACCGCCTGCTGTCAGCGGCAGGATTATCGAAAAGCTGGACCAGGACCATGCAGAAACGTCGCTTAAGCGGCAAGATCGAAGATAATTCGCGGAGATTGTGGGGAAAATAAGGCGATTATTGAACCTGTAGGCCGGATAAGATGCGTTAGCATCGCCATCCGGCACAACAGGAACAATTACGAACGTTTATACAGCGGCAGCCAAAGCACCAGACGTAGACCTCCCAGCGGACTGTCCTCGGCCTTCACCCAGCCTCGATGCTGCTGAATAGCGGTTTCAACAATCGCCAGACCCAGACCTGTCCCACCGGACTCACGATCGCGCGCTTCATCGGTGCGATAGAATGGACGGAAAATCTGCTCTCTGTCTTCAGGACTCACGCCTGGACCATCGTCGTCTACGGTGATGGTAATCCCGTCAATATCCACCGCGAAGCCAACTTCAATCTTCGTATGTGAATAGCGCAGGGCATTACGCACAATGTTTTCCAATGCGCTTTCCAGTGCGTTCGGGTTGCCATACAGCGGCCACGGTCCCGGCGGGAAATTCACGGTAAGCGATTTGCCCATCTGCTCGGCTTCAAAGGCGGCGTTATCCAACACGTCGCCCCATAGCTGATTAGCCTTCACGGTTTCACTGACCAGCGCGTTCTTCTGCTGATTACGCGACATCACCAGCAGGTCGTTGATCATGCTGTCCAGCCGATGCGCTTCTGTTTCAATGCGCTCCAGCTCTTTGCTCTCACCGCTACGACGGCGCAGCAGCGCAGTCCCCAGTTGCAAACGTGTTAGTGGCGTTCTCAACTCGTGAGAGATGTCCGACAGCAGGCGTTGCTGCGTGGTCATCATGCGTTCCAGCGCGGTCACCATCTGGTTAAAACTGGCACCTGCCGCCAGAAATTCCTGTGGGCCGGCTTCCAGTTCCGGATGCTGACGCAGGTTACCCTGTGCCACTTCATCCGCCGCATTTTTCAGTTTACGCGCTGGTTTTGCCAGGCTCCATGCCAGCCAAAGCAGCAGCGGCGAGCTGACAAGCATGGTGACGATCAGCAGCAACAGGGGCCGGTCAAACAACAGGTTGATGAAATCAGACTGTGAACTGCTGGCAGGTCGAATGAGATACAACTGGTAGTTATCTTCACCATCTCTGACGGAGAAGGGCCCGACCATCTCAACGCGACCATATTTTTTCTTCTGCGGATGATTAGCGTTATCAGCCTGACCAATAAAGTTACGAATGATCTGCATTTCGTTGCGTTCTGCGCCGATCACACGTCCTTCTGTAGTGACAAGCAATAACCGCTGTCCTGGCGGTGCCCACTTGTCGATGGCACGGAACAAGCGACGCCACCACATCAGATCGTTGGGTGGGTCGTTCGCCAGCTCAGCTTCCACGTGTTGCTCGATCATCAACCCCTGGCGCTGCTCGCTGTCCAGTAGCTCGGTCATCTGACGTGAGTCGAGCTTGGGTAGCATCAGTACCAACATCAACACCAGCGCCAGCGTTAACCAGAAGATGGCAAAGATGCGTGCGGTTAAGCTTCCTATCATGAAGCGGAGACCATCAGGTAGCCGCGACCACGCAGGGTTTTAAACCACGGGTGCCCGTCTTTCCGTTCTGGCAGCTTACGACGTAGGTTCGAGATGTGCATGTCGATAGCGCGGTCAAACGGCGTCAGGCGCTTGCCCAGCACTTCCTGACTCAGGTGTTCACGAGATACGACCTGACCGAGATGTTGTGCCAGTAAATAAAGCAGGGTGAATTCGGTGCCGGTTAACTCCAGGGTTTGCCCATCAAAACTGGCTTCCTGGCGACCCGGATTCAGGCTTAACGCATCCACTTCCAGCGTCGGCGAGCCATTATCGCTGGTCTGCTGTTGTTCGCTCCAGTGAGAGCGGCGCAGAATAGCGCGGATACGCGCGACCAGTTCGCGGTCGTTAAAGGGTTTGGGTAAATAGTCGTCCGCGCCCAGCTCAAGGCCGAGTACGCGATCCAATTCGCTACCGCGAGCGGTCAGCATGATTACGGGCGTCTGGTGTGTCTGGCGAAGCGCTTTCAGTGTATCGATACCGTTTTTCTTCGGCATCATGACGTCGAGCAAAAGTAAATCGATGCTGTCATCCAGAAGTTCAAGTGCCTGCTCCCCATCATGGGCAACCAGCACATCGAAACCTTCCATTTCGAGCAACTCCTTTAACAGGGAAGTCAGCTCTCGGTCATCATCAACTAACAGGATTTTATTCATTGTTTACGTACCTCCGAGGCAGAAATTACGTCATCAGGCGTCGCTAATCTATGACTTTACGTTGTTTTACACCCCCTGACGCATGTTTGCAGCCCGAATCGTAAACTGTCTCTCGTTGAATCGCGACAGAAAAGATTTTGGGAGCAAGTGATGGGCAAAGTTACCGCTGCCGTCATGGCCTCAACGCTGGCACTCAGTACTTTAAGCCATGCAGCTGAAGTCGTCACAGGCGATCACTGGCACCTGGGTGAAGGCTCATCGCAACGCAGCGTACAGAGCCACATGTTTGACGGTATCAGTTTAACCGAACATCAACGTCAACAGATGCGAGATTTAATGCAGCAGGCAAGACACGAGCAGCCTCCTGTTAATGTTAGCGAAATGGAGACAATGCATCGTCTTGTCACCGCAGAGAAATTTGATGAAAGCGCTGTGCGCGCTCAGGCAGAAAAAATGGCACAAGAACAGGTTGCCCGCCAGGTTGAAATAGCCAGGGTCCGCAACCAGATGTATCGCCTGTTAACGCCCGAGCAGCAAGCGGTTTTAAATGAGAAACATGAACAACGAATGGAGCAACTGCGTGATGTTACGCAATGGCAAAAAAGCTCATCGTTGAATTTATTGAGTAGTAGCAACTCACGTTCCCAGTAGTAACCCTGTTTTCCTTGCCATAGACACCATCCCTGTCTTCCCCCACATGATGTGGGGGTTTTTTTTGCCCAAAATTTGTCTCTCGGTAATTGCCTGACTGTTTTGCTTCATCCGTTATACTAGCGGCATATCCTGGCAGGAGTGTTTATGAATCAAACCTATGGGCGGCTGGTTAGCCGGGCGGCAATCGCGGCGACCGTGATGGCATCGCTGTTACTTTTGATCAAAATTTTTGCGTGGTGGTACACCGGATCGGTCAGTATTCTGGCGGCATTGGTGGATTCCCTGGTCGATATCGCTGCGTCGCTCACCAATCTGCTGGTGGTGCGCTATTCGTTGCAGCCAGCAGATGATGAGCACACGTTTGGGCACGGGAAAGCTGAATCTCTGGCGGCGCTGGCGCAAAGTATGTTTATTTCCGGTTCGGCGCTGTTTTTATTCCTGACCGGGATTCAGCATCTCATCCAACCGACGCCGATGAAAGATCCGGGTGTCGGGGTAGTTGTCACCGTTATTGCGTTAATTTGTACTATCATTCTGGTCACGTTTCAGCGCTGGGTGGTGAAACGTACGCAAAGTCAGGCTGTACGGGCAGATATGCTTCATTATCAGTCTGATGTTATGATGAACGGTGCGATTCTCGTTGCGCTTGGACTGGCCTGGTATGGTTGGCATCGTGCGGATGCCTTGTTTGCGCTCGGGATTGGCATCTATATTTTATATAGTGCATTACGCATGGGGTATGAGGCAGTGCAATCCTTGCTGGATCGCGCCTTACCCGATGAGGAACGTCAGGAAATTATTGATATAGTGACGTCATGGCCAGGTGTCAGCGGCGCTCACGATCTTCGCACGCGGCAGTCAGGGCCGACCCGCTTTATTCAGATTCATTTGGAAATGGAAGATAATCTGCCGCTCGTTCAGGCGCATTTAGTGGCTGAGCAGGTGGAGCAGGCCATTTTACGGCGTTTCCCGGGATCGGATGTGATTATTCACCAGGATCCCTGTTCAGTCGTACCCAAGGAAGGCAAGATGTTTGAGCTTTCATAATTCGTTGTAAAAAGTGAGCAGGGCCAGCATTTTGTGTATAAATTACCACCATTTGGCCTGACCTGAATCAATTCAGCAGGAAGTGATTGTTATACTATCTGCATATTCGTTGGATCGTTTCGATATGCGGAATCGACTTCCGGCAGCAGATTTCATTTTGCATTCCAAAGTTCAGAGGTAGTCATGATTAAGAAAATCGGTGTGTTGACAAGCGGCGGTGATGCGCCGGGCATGAACGCAGCAATCCGTGGTGTTGTACGTGCAGCGTTAACGGAAGGACTGGAAGTCATGGGGATCCATGATGGCTACCTGGGTTTGTATGAAGACCGTATGGTCCAGCTTGACCGCTACAGCGTGTCCGACATGATCAACCGTGGTGGTACTTTCCTCGGTTCTGCTCGCTTCCCGGAATTCCGCGACGAAAACGTGCGCGCTGTGGCTATCGAAAACTTGAAGAAACGTGGCATCGACGCTCTGGTTGTTATCGGTGGTGACGGTTCTTACTTGGGTGCAAAACGCCTGACTGAAATGGGCTTCCCGTGCATCGGCTTGCCGGGCACTATCGACAACGATATTAAAGGCACCGATTACACCATCGGTTATTTCACCGCATTGGGTACCGTCGTTGAAGCGATTGACCGTCTGCGCGATACTTCTTCTTCTCACCAGCGTATCTCCATCGTTGAAGTGATGGGTCGTTACTGCGGCGACCTGACTCTGGCTGCAGCAATTGCCGGTGGCTGCGAATTTGTCGTGGTTCCGGAAGTTGAATTTAGCCGTGACGATCTGGTTGCTGAAATCAAAGCCGGTATCGCAAAAGGTAAAAAACACGCCATCGTAGCGATCACCGAGCACATGTGTGACGTTGATGAACTGGCGCACTACATCGAGAAAGAAACGGGCCGTGAAACGCGCTCTACCGTACTGGGTCACATCCAGCGTGGTGGTTCTCCGGTTCCTTACGACCGTATTCTGGCGTCCCGAATGGGCGCATATGCTATTGAACTGCTGCTGGCAGGTCATGGCGGTCGCTGCGTCGGTATTCAGAACGAGCAACTGGTTCACCACGACATTATCGACGCTATCGAAAACATGAAGCGTCCGTTCAAAGGTGACTGGCTGGACTGCGCGAAAAAACTGTACTGATTGTATTTTTTGCGCACCTGATGGCGCTACGCTAATCAGGCCTACAGGTTGCAGAAACTTGTAGGCCGGATAAGGCGTTAGCCGCCATCCGGCAACCCCTCGGATTTATTCCTCGAAGTTATAGCAAATCTTTTTTTATTCTTTAATGTTTGGATCTCTTTCTGGCACGCTTTGCTCATCACAACATCACATAAGAGAGCTGGGCGATGAACAAATGGGGCGTAGGGTTAACATTATTGCTGGCATCGACCAGCGTTCTGGCAAAGGATATTCAGTTACTTAACGTATCGTACGATCCAACACGTGAACTGTACGAGCAGTACAACAAAGCATTCAGCGCACACTGGAAGCAGGAAACAGGCGATAACGTCGTTATCCGCCAGTCGCACGGCGGCTCTGGTAAGCAGGCGACCTCTGTCATCAACGGTATCGAAGCCGATGTCGTGACGCTGGCGCTGGCTTACGACGTGGATGCTATTGCTGAACGTGGTCGAATTGATAAAAACTGGATTAAACGCTTGCCGGATAACTCCGCGCCTTACACCTCCACCATCGTGTTCCTGGTACGCAAAGGCAACCCAAAGCAAATTCATGACTGGAACGATCTGGTCAAACCGGGTGTGTCAGTGATTACTCCAAACCCGAAAAGCTCAGGCGGCGCACGCTGGAACTATCTGGCGGCATGGGGCTACGCTCTGCACCACAACAACAACGATCAGGCCAAAGCGCAGGACTTCGTCAAAGCTCTGTTTAAAAACGTGGAAGTGCTGGATTCCGGCGCGCGCGGCTCAACCAATACCTTTGTTGAACGCGGGATTGGCGATGTACTGATCGCCTGGGAAAACGAAGCGTTGCTGGCAACGAATGAGTTGGGCAAAGATAAATTCGAGATAGTCACCCCAAGTGAGTCTATCCTCGCTGAGCCGACCGTTTCCGTTGTCGACAAAGTCGTGGAAAAGAAAGATACCAAAGCGGTGGCAGAAGCTTACCTGAAGTATCTCTATTCCCCGGAAGGTCAGGAGATTGCGGCGAAAAACTACTATCGCCCGCGTGATGCTGACGTCGCGAAGAAATACGAAAGCGCATTTCCGAAACTGAAACTGTTCACCATTGATGAAGAGTTTGGCGGCTGGACGAAAGCGCAGAAAACGCATTTTTCTAACGGCGGTACCTTTGACCAGATCAGCAAACGTTAAAGGTTGAGGTCACGACAGAACCCGGTGGCATAGCGCGACCGGGTTTTTTATTTGTCATCGTTTTGCGTTACTCTTGCGCCTCAATGGGATACAGGGAACGCGTAATGAAAAAAGCAGGCTATCTTTTACTGGCGGTTATTGTGGTCGCCGCCGCTGCGGGCATAGGGTACTGGAAATTTAGCGGTAACCCGGACGCGTTACGCCAGATAGTCCTTGAGCAATGCCTGCCACATCAGCTGCAGCAGCACGATCCCGCGCCGTGTACTGAAGTTAAACCCGATGCCGGATATGTGGTGTTCAAAGACCGTAACGGTCCGCTGCAATATCTGTTGATGCCGACTTACCGTATCAATGGTACGGAAAGCCCGCTGCTGTTGGAATCAGGCACGCCGAACTTCTTCTGGCTAGCCTGGCAGGCACGTAGTTTTATGAGTCAAAAATACGGCCAGGAGATCCCTGATAAGGCGGTATCGCTGACAATAAACTCACGTACCGGGCGTACGCAAAATCACTTTCACATTCATATCTCCTGCCTGCGACCCGATGTCAGAATGCAACTGGATGACAATATGGCGAAAATCAGCACTCGCTGGTTGCCATTGCCCGGCGGATTGCGCGGGCATGAATATCTGGCGCGTCGTGTGACGGAAAACGAACTGGCGCAGCGCAGCCCGTTTATGATGCTGGCAGAAGAGGTGCCGGATGCGCGTGAGCGGATGGGAAGCTATGCGCTGGCGATGGTGCGCCAAAGCGACGAATCCTTTGTCCTGCTGGCGACTCAGCGTGACCTGTTGTCGCTGAATCTCGCCTCCGCTGAGGAAATCCAGGATCATCAATGTGATATTCTGCGTTAACCCCCCTTAATCTGGCGTTTACTCTCTTTGCCTGTCCCCGTATTCTTGTTGAAAAAAACAACAGGAGACAGGCATGTCGCTCTGGCTTACGCACCCTCTGTTTATTCCCTCTCTGGTGGTCGGCGTCACCATTTTGCTTTGGGCAACGTCGCTGTTGCCGGAATTTATCACGGCGCTGCTTTTCTTTGCCGTGGCGATGGTGGCCAAAATCGCGCCACCGGATGTCATCTTTGGCGGCTTTGCCTCATCGGCGTTCTGGCTGGTCTTCAGTGGTTTTGTGCTGGGCATCGCAATTCGTAAAACGGGGCTGGCGGACCGGGCGGCGAGGGCGCTGTCATCGCGGTTGACCGATTCCTGGCCGTTAATGGTGGCGAGCATAGTGCTGCTGAGTTATGCGCTGGCATTTGTAATGCCATCCAACATGGGCCGCATTGCGCTGCTGATGCCGATTGTCGCGGCGATGGCGAAACGAGCCGGAATTACCGACGGCACGCGCGCCTGGTATGGTCTGGCACTGGCCGTCGGGTTTGGGACGTTCCAGCTTTCTGCGACGATTTTACCTGCTAACGTACCGAATCTGGTGATGAGCGGCGCAGCGGAAGGCTCTTACGGCATCCACCTCAATTATCTTCCTTATTTGCTGCTGCATACACCCGTGCTGGGTTGGCTAAAAGGTGCGGTGCTCATTGCTCTTATCTGCTGGCTGTTTCCCGGTCAACCTCATGCGCCGCGCGATCTGACGCCGCCTGAACCAATGAGTCGTGATGAAAAACGTCTGGCCTGGATGTTAGCGGTGGTGCTGTTTCTGTGGGTCAGCGAAAGCTGGCATGGCGTGGGGCCGGCATGGACCGGGCTGGTGGCGGCGGTGATTACGCTGTTGCCGCGCGTAGGATTTATTAATGGCGAAGAATTTTCCAGTGGGGTGAATATCCGTACCTGCATTTACGTAGCGGGTATTCTGGGGCTGGCCATCACCGTGACGCAGACCGGTATCGGTAGCGCGGTAGGCGAGGCGCTGTTACAGGTGATGCCGCTGGATGCGGATAAACCGTTTACCAGCTTCCTTGCATTGACCGGCATTACCACCGCGCTCAATTTCATCATGACGGCGAACGGCGTTCCGGCACTGTATACCACACTGGCACAAAGCTTTTCAGACGCGACCGGCTTCCCGCTACTCTCGGTGATTATGATTCAGGTATTGGGCTATTCCACACCGCTATTGCCGTATCAGGCATCACCGATTGTGGTGGCAATGGCGTTAGGAAAAGTACCGGCAAGAGCTGGAATGCTGCTGTGTATCTCGCTGGCGGCGGCAACGTATCTGATACTGCTGCCGCTGGATTATCTGTGGTTTAGCGTGTTGGGGAAATTATAGTTGTATCGGAATGTTAATTTTTTGTTTTGTGAGTGGGTGAATTGTATTATGCACACCGATATTGGTTAATACCTGAGCGCATAATTGCGTGCTGGAAACTCAAGGATTGATTCATGGACAGATTGACCCCCATCCGCTGTTGGCCTGCCATCATCTCGATTGTTATTACGCTGACCATCTGGTTTGTTATCCCATGTCCAGCAGATGTCACCCCCGAGGCGTGGCATCTGCTGGCGTTATTTATCGGTACTATCGCGGCAATTATTGGTAAAGCCATGCCTATCGGCGCGATTGCGATTGTGGCAATTATGCTGGTAGCCATGACCGGCGTGACGCACCCCGGTAAACCCACCGCGGCGCTGAGCGATGCGTTAAGTGGCTTCTCCAACCAGCTTATCTGGCTGATCGGCATCTCGATTATGTTGTCGCAAAGCTTGTTGAAAACGGGGCTGGGCGCGCGTATCGGCTATGGGTTTATTGCTTTGTTTGGCAAACGAACGTTGGGTATCGCCTGGGCGCTAACGCTGGCAGAAACGCTGATAGCCCCCGTAACCCCAAGCAATACCGCGCGCGGTGGCGGTATTATTCACCCGGTGATGCGGGCGATTGCGGAAAGTCTGGGCTCTCAACCCGGTGACAAAGAAAACGGCGCTACAGGTCGTTACCTGGCGCTGGTGAACTACAACATTAACCCGATCAGTTCGGCGATGTTTATTACCGCTACCGCGCCAAACCCGCTTATTGTGAGTTTTTTGACCAAAGGGACGGATGGGGTGCTGAATATGACCTGGGGAATGTGGGCGATTGCGGCGCTTCTTCCTGCCGTTGTCTCCCTGGTCGTGATGCCTATTGTCATCTGGTGGCTCTATCCGCCCGCTATTACACGCACACCGAATGCGCCAGAGTTTGCCCGGGAAAAACTGGGGGCACTCGGTCCGTTGTCGCTGGCTGAAAAAATCACCCTCGCGGTTTTCGCTTTGCTGCTCTGCCTGTGGGCGGGGGTACCTGCCATGCTGATGGGCAGTACCTGGGCCGTTAACCCCACCAGTGCGGCGCTCATTGGCTTGTCTGTTCTGTTAGTGACAGGGGTATTGAGTTGGGACGATATCCTTAAATGTCGCGGTGCATGGGATACGATAGTCTGGTTTGCCGCACTGGTTATGATGGCGGATTTCCTGAGCAAACTGGGTCTGGTGGGGTGGCTGGCGAC
This sequence comes from Citrobacter sp. HN-141, assembly GCF_033341895.1. Taxonomy (NCBI): domain Bacteria; kingdom Pseudomonadati; phylum Pseudomonadota; class Gammaproteobacteria; order Enterobacterales; family Enterobacteriaceae; genus Citrobacter; species Citrobacter sp. HN-141. The sequence goes on from NZ_JAWPBF010000017.1 coordinate 67,508, forward strand.
GAGCGTTGGTAGTGCAATTGACCATCTCGGCGTGCACTGGAGTATCGCCACGCTGTTGCTGATCCTGCTTTATGTCTATTCACACTACTTTTTCGCCAGTACCACTGCACATATCACGGCCATGTTCGCGGCTTTCTTCGCTGCCGGATTAGGCCTCGGTGCTCCACCGGCGCTGCTCGGTCTGATGCTGGGCTTCTCCTCCTCGTTGATGATGTCGCTCACGCACTATGGTACAGGGACTGCGCCAATCATCTTTGGTTCGGGTTACGTTACACTGGCTGAGTGGTGGAAAACGGGGCTGGTGATGAGCGTGGTCAACCTGACCATCTGGGGTGTCACGGGGGCCTTCTGGTGGCACTGGCTGGGATACTGGTAAAGCGGGTAGGTATAAGAAGGGGAGCGATGCTCCCCTTTTAACAACTTAGGCCTGTTTAGCGGCTTCAGCGGCTTTAACGATCACGGCGAAAGCGTCTGCTTTCAGAGATGCACCGCCAACCAGCGCGCCGTCGATGTCCGGCTGAGCGAACAGTTCAGCAGCGTTAGCGGCGTTTACGGAACCGCCGTACTGGATGATCACTTGTTCAGCGATTTTCGCATCAGCTTTAGCAATGTGGTCACGGATGAATTTGTGGACTGCCTGAGCCTGAGCAGGCGTTGCAGATTTACCGGTACCGATAGCCCATACAGGTTCGTAAGCGATAACGACGCCTTCGAATGCTGCTGCGCCCTGAGTTTTCAGTACCGCGTCAATCTGGCGTGCGCAAACCTCTTCAGTTTTACCCGCTTCGTTTTCTGCTTCGGTTTCACCGATGCACAGAACCGGCGTCAGACCCTGCTCTTTCAGCACAGCGAATTTCTTCGCGATCAGCTCGTCAGACTCTTTGTGGTAAGTACGACGCTCAGAGTGACCGATAATGATGTACTGTGCGCCGATATCTTTCAGCATTTCAGCGCTTGTTTCACCGGTGAATGCGCCAGACAGGTTCAGGTCAACGTTCTGCGCGCCCAGAATGATGTGGCTACCGGCAGCGGCGTGTTTCGCCAGGTCGATATACATTTCCGGTGGAGCGATTGCTACTGCACAGCCAGCAACGCCAGCCAGTTCTTTACGCAGGTTAGCAACCAGTTCGTTTACCATGTGGCGGCTGCCGTTCAGTTTCCAGTTACCCATCACTAAAGGATGTCGCATTTCATTTCTCCACGCTTGTCAGCGAATTAAGGAAGATGGCCGCCCATCAGGGCAGCATGGTCTGTGAAACAGTATAGAGATTCGTCTGCGGAAAGGCTTTGCTTTTTGTCATCAATTCGCTTTCTCAAGACTTTCTGATAGTGCCAGCTTAATCGGTTCAACAGCGAAGGTCAGCCCCTTTTCGCCGTTATCTGCAACAACATAGCGAATTGCGCCTTCGGTTTCGGCGTAATAGCGCTTACCTTTGCCGGCAGCGAGTAATTTTTGCAGCTTTTTCTGGCTTTGCTCTTTTGTCAGTAGCGGCGCGACGGTGCGAATGACGGCGGTCATGTATTCCAGCGCTTTCGCTTTGGCCGCCTTTTGTTCTGGCCCCTGAATCGGCAGCCAGGTTATCTGCATGCTTTTGATTTTTAAGGTGCCGCGTTCAAGGGCGGAGGACGCGTACAGGTTTTCATTGATTTTACTGGCGGCACGGGTGAGATTTGCCCGATCGCGGCTGCTGTCGATGGCACGGAATTCATTCAGAATAAGCTTCGGATTCTGCGTATTAAAGTTTTCGCGAAACTGGCTAATCGACAGGTCAAAGGTCGGCGCACCCGCCAGTAAATAGGGGGCCGTAGTTGCCGTCGATGGCGCTTCCGCCAGTACCGCTGTGCTCGCGGTTAAGGCTGAAAACAATAATAAAAACAGTGTCAATCCTTGCTTCATCAATCGTACCTTTTATTCTCACTGCTCACGATTAAAACGGTAACCGCCGGGCTTGTCAAAAGGGTAAACTGTTCTGGAAGGTAATAATAAAGGAATCTACATGACCATACAGCAGTGGTTATTCTCATTTAAAGGGCGTCTTGGACGCCGTGATTTCTGGATTTGGATCGGCCTGTGGATTGTCGGGATGCTGGTTTTGTTTTCGCTGGCGAGTAAACAATTGCTCGATATCCAGACGGCGGCATTTTGTCTGGTCTGTCTGCTGTGGCCGACGGCTGCAGTCACAGTAAAACGTCTGCATGATCGAGGCCGCTCCGGCGCGTGGGCGTTCCTGATGATTCTTGCATGGATGCTGCTGGCCGGAAACTGGGCAGTATTGCCCGGTGTCTGGCAATGGGCGGTAGGCCGCTTTGTACCGACGCTGATTCTGGTGGGTATGCTTATCGATCTGGGCGCGTTCGTTGGCACCCAGGACGCAAATAAATACGGTAAGGACACGCAGGACGTAAAATACAGAGCTGACTCGTAGGCCGGATAAGCGTGAGCGCCATCCGGCAAGCCCTTACCAGTAATGTTCAGCGGTCATATGGCCCGGTCGACGGCGCAGATGTTTGGTCATCTGCCGGGTTTCTTTCAGCAGTTGCTGCGTGTCGCGTACCATTTGCGGGTTACCGCAGAGCATCACATGACTGGTTGCTGTGTCCATGGGTAGCCCAACTGCAGCTTCCAGCGCGCCGCTTTCAATCAACGCCGGAACTCGCCCGGTTAATGAACCTGCAGCGGTTTCACGGCTGACCACCGTCTGGATGCGTAATTTTCCTTCGTAGCGTTTTTCCAGGTCCTGCATTAACGGCAGATAGCTTAAATCGGCGGCATAGCGGGCGGCATGGACCAGCACCAGATTTTTAAAACGGTCCAGATCTTTGCCCAACTGCAGAATCGATAAATATGGGCCGATAGCCGTACCGGTTGCCAGCATCCACAGCGTGTCGCAATCGGGGACTTCATCCAGCACGAAGAAACCGGCTGCTTCGCTCACTACCTGGACTTCGTCGCCAGGTTTTAGCGCCGCCAGTCGGGGGCTGAGTTTTCCGTCAGGAACCGTCACCAGATAGAACTCTAAATCGGGGTTATCAGGCGCATTCACGTAGGAATAGGCTCGCTGGACGCGCTCGCCGTCGATTTCGAGGCCGAGCTTGGTAAACTGACCTGCCGTGAAGGGAAGAACCGGAGCTCGCACGGTCAAACTAAATAAGGCATCGGTCCAGTTCTGTACCTTAGTGACTTTGCCTGTTACCCAATCTGCCATGGTTTTCTCCTGTCTGCTGTGATTGCCTTATCTTCGTTCGTTGCACGAAAGATTTCCAGCCCAGATGGGCTGGAAGGCTCTATTGATCAAATCAATTACAGGATATGCGTCTGTACATCCGGATCTTTGCGATCGAGGTAGTGGATGGACTGAATGCGACGGATCGTACGTGATTTCCCACGGATCAGCAGCGTTTCGGTGGTGGCAATATTACCTTTGCGGCTAATCCCTTCCAGCAGATCGCCTTTGGTGATCCCGGTTGCTGAGAAAATAACGTTGTCGCTGCGGGCCATTTCGTCCAGACGCAGCGCTTTACCTGCCTCAATACCCATCGCGGCGCAGCGAGTCAGCTCCTGTTCGCCGATACGTCGGTTCTCTTCGCTGTCGCCTTTGACGTCATGGCGAGCCAGCAGACGGCCTTGCATGTCGCCATCCAGTGCGCGGATAACGGCGGCAGAGACGACACCTTCCGGTGCGCCACCAATGCCATACAGCACGTCAACTTCACTGTCTGGCATGCAGGTCAGAATCGACGCGGCTACGTCGCCATCGGGAATCGCGAATACGCGAACGCCCAGCGCCTGCATTTCGGCGATGGTTTCATCGTGGCGTGGTTTCGCCAGAATGGTGACGGTCAGTTCGCTCAGCGGTTTGTTGAGCGCGCTGGCGACATTACGCAGGTTCGCTTCCAGCGACAGGTTCAGGTCGATAGAACCTTTAGCGCCAGGGCCGACAATCAGCTTTTCCATGTACATGTCCGGCGCGTTCAGGAAGCAACCCTTGTCGCCGACAGCCAGTACCGCCAGCGCATTCGCCTGGCCCATTGCCGTCATGCGTGTACCTTCGATGGGATCGACGGCAATATCAACAGCATCGCCGAGACCGGTTCCGACTTTCTCACCGATAAACAACATGGGTGCTTCGTCGATCTCACCTTCGCCAATCACGATGGTGCCGTCGATGTTGACCTGGTTGAGCATAATACGCATGGCGTTCACCGCCGCGCCGTCAGCGGTGTTTTTATCGCCGCGACCCAACCATTTATAGCCAGCCAGTGCAGCCGCTTCGGTCACGCGTGAAAATTCAATGGCAAGTTCTCGTCTCATTGCAAACTCGTAGCAGAAAGGAATGGCGCGAAGTGTAGCACAGGGGAGGGGGCGAGATTATTGATGTGTGTGCGGGGTTGCCCCGCACGGAGATATAGCCGGATGGCGACGCTAACGCGTCTTATCCGGCCTACGTCAGTTTCGTATCAGTAGGCCGCACCACCCGGCAATGACGTATTACTCTTCGTGATCTTCCCACGCCAGAGCGCGTTTGACCGCTTTTTTCCAGCCGCTGTAACGGAAGTTACGTTCGGTGGTTTCGATGCCAGGACGGAACTCACGCTCAATAACCGCTTTTTCCTGCAGCTCATCCAGATTCTGCCAGAAGCCGACAGCCAGACCGGCCAGATATGCCGCACCCAGCGCAGTCACTTCGCGAACTTCCGGGCGCTCAACGCGTGTGCCGAGAATGTCTGACTGGAACTGCATCAGGAAGTTGTTGGCAACTGCACCGCCATCCACGCGCAGGGCATGCAGACGAATACCGGAGTCAGCCTGCATCGCTTCCAGTACGTCACGGGTCTGATAAGCGATAGACTCAAGCGTAGCACGGATGATGTGGTTGGAGTTTACGCCACGGGTCAGACCGAAGATGGCGCCACGTGCATACGGGTCCCAGTATGGTGCGCCCAAACCGGTGAACGCCGGAACAACATATACGCCGTTGGTATCTTTCACTTTGGTGGCGAAATACTCTGAGTCGAATGCATCGCTGATGAGTTTCATCTCATCACGCAGCCACTGGATGGACGCACCCGCCATGAACACGGCACCTTCCAGCGCGTAGTTCACTTCCCCGGTCGGGCCACATGCGATAGTGGTCAGCAGTCCATTTTCTGACTTAACGGCTTTCTCGCCGGTATTCATCAGCATGAAGCAGCCAGTACCGTAGGTGTTCTTCGCCATCCCTTCCTTCACGCACAGCTGGCCGAATAGTGCAGCCTGCTGGTCACCCGCGATACCGGAGATAGGAATACGTGTGCCGCCTTTACCGCCAATGTTGGTCTGGCCATAGACTTCAGAAGAACGGCGAACTTCCGGCAGCATTGCGCGCGGAATGTCCAGCGCATCCAACATCTTGTCGTCCCAGTCCAGGGAATGGATGTTGAACAGCATGGTACGTGAGGCGTTGGTGTAATCCGTGACGTGTACGCGCCCCTGAGTCATTTTCCAGATAAGCCAGGTGTCTACGGTACCGAACAGCAGCTCGCCGCGACGGGCACGCTCACGCGAGCCTTCTACGTGGTCGAGGATCCACTTCACTTTGGTACCGGAGAAATACGGGTCAATGACCAGACCGGTGTTGTTACGGATGTACTCTTCCATACCGTCGCGCTTGAGCTTCTCGCAGATATCTGCGGTACGACGACACTGCCACACAATGGCGTTATAGATTGGCTTACCGGTTTCACGTTCCCAGACAATGGTGGTTTCACGCTGGTTGGTAATACCGATCGCGGCAATTTCATCGGAACTGATATCGGCTTTCGCCAGCACTTCTACCAGCGTGGAGCTTTGGGTCGCCCAAATTTCCATTGGGTCGTGTTCTACCCAGCCTGCTTTCGGATAGATTTGCTCGAATTCGCGCTGTGAAACGCTAACGATATTCGCATCGTGGTCCATTACGACCGCGCGGGAGCTGGTGGTGCCCTGGTCGAGCGCAACGATATATTTTTTTTCAGTCATCATTTTTGTCCCGTAGTCACATTACTGCGAAGCTTTTTGTTGAGTGTTGGTCGCAACGTCTTTTTCTTCAATCGCGCAGACATCGCACGGTAAATGGCGACCAATCAGTTTGCGATATGCCCATGCGCCCAGAATTGCGCCGGTAATCGGGCCAAACACGGGGACGAGGAAGTAAGGGATATCACGACCACCCGTGAAGGCAATCTCGCCCCATCCTGCCATCCAGGCGAAGAGTTTCGGTCCGAAGTCACGTGCCGGGTTCATCGCAAAACCGGTCAGTGGGCCCATGGATGCACCAATAACGGCAATCAGTAAGCCGATCAGCAGCGGTGCCAGTGGACCACGCGGTACACCATTACCATCATCGGTCAGTGCCAGAATCAGCCCCATTAGAATAGCGGTAATGACCATTTCAACCGCGAAGGCCTGCACAAAATTGATATGCGGGTTTGGATAGGTGGAGAAAGTACCTGCCAGATTGAGGCTTTCTACACTACCGCGCACGATATGGTTCGTTTGTTCGAAATCGATGAAAAGATTGTAATAAAGCCCGTAAACCAATGCCGCTGCGCAAAAGGCGCCAGCAATTTGCGAAATAATAAAAGGAACGACTTTGCGTTTGTCAAAACACGCAAACAGCCATAGTGCGATTGTGACTGCTGGATTCAGGTGTGCGCCAGAAACGCCTGCTGTCAGATAGATAGCCATGGCTACCCCCAGACCCCAGATGATACTGATTTCCCACTGACCAAAAGTAGCACCAGCCACTTTGAGTGCAGCGACACAACCCACACCGAAGAAAATCAACAACCCGGTACCGAGGAATTCAGCAATGCACTGGCCTTTCAAGGTTGATGTTTGACTCATAATCGGATCCTGAAGAGTTTAATGTTTATTGTATGCGAGAAGGTCACTGACATCCCCGGAGCCGGTAGGCACACTGTTAATTTATCGTTAACGCTCAAAAACGAGAAATATCGAAATTAAAATGTGTGTACTCCATCAACAAAATGAGCGTTTTCGCGCCATTGCGCGGTATTTGTTATACAAAAATAGTGTGAGCTGAATCATTTCACCGATCATCCTGTTAACACTTAAGAGTTATGACAGTTATGTCACCAGGACAAAGATTAAAAGTGTTGCAAACCGCAATCTGCGCGGGATGCCGCTGGACAGGGATGACGTGGCTTCATACAATCGGTGTTAAGTAGTGTGCGCTCGTTTTTATTAAGGCGTCGCCGGTTATCGGGACGAGGATTTTTATCCATCAACGCCTTGCAATTCAGGAGAGGTATGACGATGTCATTAGAAGTGTTTGAGAAACTGGAAGCAAAAGTACAGCAGGCGATTGATACCATCACGCTGTTGCAGATGGAAATCGAAGAGCTGAAAGAAAAGAATAACTCACTGTCGCAGGAAGTTCAGTCTGCACAGCAGCAGCGTGAAGAACTGGAGCGTGAGAACAACAGCCTGAAAGAACAGCAGAGCGGCTGGCAGGATCGTCTGCATGCCCTGCTGGGTCGTATGGAAGAAGTCTAATTACGCTTTATCTTTCGTGCCGTAGCAGCGTTGGCTGCTCTCAGTTACCCCAGTCACGTAGTTTACTACGCTCCTGGGGATACCTTCGTTTGCCGCCTTGCTACAACACGAAATCTCTTGCGTAATCGTCCCTTCGTAGGCCGGATAAGTCGCAAGCCGCCATCCGGCAATCAGCGACAACGCATAAAAAAGGCACCTTACGGTGCCTTTTTTGCTTACTCGATATCGAGCGGGTCTTCGGAGAGGATTATCCCGGTGTTGTCGGCGTACAGGTGGTCGCCGGAAAAGAACGTCACGCCGCCAAAATTGACGCGCACATCGCTTTCCCCGATACCTTCTCCTGAAGCACCTACCGGAATAGCGGCAATCGCCTGAATGCCGATATCCAGTTCTCCCAGATCGTCTACCTGGCGGACTGAGCCGTAGATGACCAGACCTTCCCATTCATTCTGTACGGCCAGTCTTGCTAGTTCGGCATCGACCAGCGCACGACGGACAGAACCGCCGCCATCGACCAGCAGAACACGACCACGGCCGTTTTGTTCGAGCAGATCGTACAGCAACCCGTTGTCCTCGAAACATTTTACCGTGATGATTTGTCCGCCAAACGACGCCCGTCCTCCAAAGTTAGAGAACAGCGGTTCCACGACGTTGACATCTTCCTGATAGGTGTCACAAAGCTCGGATGTATCGTATTTCATAGGCTTAACGTTCAGTTGCTGCGAGAATTTTTAGTATATCGCGCTATGTGTACTGTTGGCAAAATCATCAATTGTTAATTAGTGTCCAGATCAACAACCATTCATATTTTTCATCGAAAAACAGATAATTACTGATTTTTAAAACAGCCGATAATGACCTGTGATTACCCGTATTTCCCTCTGTAAGGTATCCCCGGAAGATTGCTGGAGCATAAAAGAAAGCCCTATGAGAACGATCAGATTCACCAAGCCGTGCTGATGGAACTCCCCGTTCCTGATGCCGGCAAACGCCTTGAATATGCTGATAGTGTCGTTAATGGGTTGCGGCTGCGTGTTACGTCCAGTGGCAGCAAAAGTTTTTGTGTGTCCCGAAAGCGCGACGGAAAATTTTACCGTGTGACGTTGGGCAAGTTCCCGGATATGACTATTGAGCAGGCCAGAGAGCGGGCATATAACGCCTTAAGTGAAGTAGCTAGTAGCTACCACACGGCGTAACCCGAACGAACGGCGTTGTGAAGAGAAAAAACGGGCGATAACGCTGTCTGATGCTTTGGATGAGTACATCAAATCCCGGTTGGCTGCCGGGCGTATAAAAAAAACGACCAGCGAAAATATGAAGACACTATCAATAATTATTCTGGTGACTGGATGGCTCTTCAACTTTCATCTATCACGCGTGAAGAAAAAGGCAGTAAAGCCCAGGCTGATTTATGGGCACGTGTTCTGCGTGCTGTCTATCGCTATGCATATGATAGCTACCGTGATAAAGATGGCGGGAGATTGTTACCGGATCCGCCCACAACCATTTTATGTACAAAAAGGCTTTGGAATGGAAATACACGGAGAACAACTAAAATCAGAAATAATGATTTAGGCCGCTGGCTCAAGGCCCTTGATACCGTAAGACAATGGGCTATAGCAGGCTATAAAACTGATGTGTTGATGGGGGGGAAGCCCAACCGTACAGAAATGTACGCTAAGAACGTAACCTTATGATTTAAGTCTATAAAGTTGTTGCATTATTGGTTTGATTTACGTTGATTTGATGACCTGGTACGCTCGTATTGCAAGTAAGCGTGTTTGGGAATAGCGACGAGTATTGCAGGCAGTCTGCTAAGTGGTCTTTATTTTCAACAGACCTGCCTGCCAATTCGATTTACCTCTGCTGCTGGTTGTAACCAACCGGGCGGCTCCAGTCATCGTCGTATTTGATATTCCCTTCGATATAAAACCACTCAATGCCTGAGTAGGTGATGGCGATATTTTCCATCATGCCCGGAGTGTGGGAACCCGGCATATAAGCATGAGCAGCATTGACGGACATGATTACGATGTTGCTAAGCGTAATTCGGTAAATCTCGTATTCGACACCCGCCTCGTTGATGTCGTAATAGTGGATTACTGCCTTTTGCAGTCGCTTACTTTGGCAGACTGCAACTGCAAAATATGGCGAGGTCTTATCAATCTCTTTGTGCAGGGTAAAAGCGTTGTGTTCGCGCGAACCCATCAGCTTACCAGTGTTGCGGCATGTGTTTTGGTACACACCGTAACTGCTGTTCATGATTTCAATTGCACCCTCACGGCCCAGCGCCATGCAACTGCCTTTGATCAGTTGTCCATTTTCATCATAAATATACATATAAGCTGGTAATGACATTTATAGATCTCCTTATTTTGTGCTTAATATTTTCCCGTTTCTGTCGATGAAAAAGTTGTAACGGTAATTCTTTCCGTTCAATGTGTATGAAGCCGCATAGATATAGCCCGGCGTTATCGGTATTTTTAAGCACGTTTCAGGGTAGGAGAGAGCTACATGCGAATTTTCCGCCAATGTCTTGTATTCATTTCCCTGCTCAGAATAAACGCCGTATCGGCTCAGAACGTCCGATTTATTAACAGAGAAGCAAAGCGAATTATTTATAATAGGGAAACTACGCCATGGGGGAACGCTATCGCCAGCGCCACACCCAGCCAGCGCAAAAAAGGCAGGAATGAGAAAGTAACGTTTCAATGCGGGAACCTCCCTAACACTTTCTCATAGCGGGATATGAGGCTAAGGACAGGTTCAGATGGATCGTAATCCTTGAGGCGATACAAATCAGAGCGGCTGCCGAATCCATACGTTTTAAGCAGCCAATAATCAGCCACCATTGCAGCCTGCTGCTCTAAGCCGTAATCCAAGAGTATGGCCTTATCCAAGGTGTAATAGTAATCAACTGCCCAAGAGAACAGGCCCCGCATCCTTACCATCATCCCGTGCAGATGCTGCCAGACGTGCATCATTTCATGTAAAAAAAGATGCTGCCCACCAACGCGATCGTTATTAACATGCGGCTGTGAAAAGTCAGGCTCATAAGTACCTTCCTGAAAGTACAATTCGCCGTTGGGCGTCATGGCGTAGTTGTTCTTTTGGAGGTTGAAAGGTAGATAGCTGCTGCGGTGGATCCAGACTTCGTTATAGCGGATGGTGAAAGCGTAGAGGGTACGGGCTAAGTTAATCTCACCAAGCGTTAACAGCCGTAACCCGCCCCGGTCTATATCGTTCATTTCCCTTATCATTGGAGACATCATCCATTGGTAAAAATACCTTAATACGCCTTAAAGTAAATTTTTTCCTGTTAAAAAATGCGGGAAATATCCGACATTGTCACAAACTGCGACTACGCCGCTTCTACCGTTAAGCCCCCTGGTTTAGGGAGCAACCGTACGAGATCGTACGGTTGGGCTTCAGACCCCGTGATCGGTTAAGTAAGCTGGGAAACGCTGATTTTAGTACTTATAGGCCACGGTGTTTACCGTTCGTTGGTATCCCCGAGGTATCCCCGAAAAATATAAAAACATGAAAAAACCTCGCGACCCTCTATTGTAAGGGTTGCGAGGCGTTATGCGATTCTAAAAATTGAAATTATTAATTGATATTTGTCAGTTAAAGAGACCACTGACTTAAGAAAATTCCAACAACAAACAGCAGGTTAGTCAATAGTGCCGCTTTTACGGTGCGTTCCAGCATTGGGCGCATTGCTGCCGGGTCCATCTCGCGCATCACGTAGCGTGCCTGTTTAATCAGCAGCGGTGCGGCGAGGATAAACAACCATCCCCATAAACTTTGCAGCGAGAACAGGTTAAACAGCGCCAGACAGACCAGCGTGCCCATCAGCAGGCAGGCATGGTAGCGGCGGGCATTAACCGCGCCTAAGCGCACCACCAGCGTGTTTTTGCCATTCTCTCTGTCGCTGTTGATATCGCGCAGGTTGTTAACGTTGAGTACGGCAGTTGCCAGCAGGCCACAGGCGGTTGCCGGCAGGATTAACGCCGGAATCAGCGTATGCGCCTGCAGGTACCAGCTCCCCATCACGCTGAGCCAGCCGAAGAAGACCAGCACGGAAATATCACCCAGACCGATATACCCGTACGGACGATTACCGACGGTATAGGTGATAGCGGCGATAATCGACAGGCCGCCGAGAATCAGGAAGCCGACAAAATCCGCCAGTGTGTGACATGCCACCGCCACCAGCGCCAGGCCGGACAGGCAGATTAAGAGCACGGTGACAATCAGCGCACGCTTCATCTCCTGCTGGGTAATAACGCCTTTTTGCATGCCACGCAGCGGTCCGATGCGGTCGGGTTTATCGCTGCCTTTGACGGCATCGCCATAGTCGTTAGCGAGATTGGACAGGATTTGCAGTAGCCCTGCCGTAATTAATGCCAGCAGAGCTACCAGCGGATCGAAATATCCTTGCCACCATGCTAATGCCGTACCGACGATGATCGCCGCGAAGGCGAGCGGTAAGGTCTTAGGTCGTAAACTTTCCAGCCAGGCTTGTGAGCGGCTAATTTGTTGTTGTTCAGTCATATTTAGCGCCAATAAAAATGGGGCTTTATCAGCCCCATCAACAGTGATGAAAATGCATTGAACGCGATTATAGGATAAAACGGCTCAGATCTTCATCTGCGACCAGCGCATCCAGATGTTTGCTCACATATTCGGCATCAATTGTGATGCTTTGACCGTTCAAATCGCTCGCATCATAGGAAATATCTTCCATCAGACGCTCGAGCACGGTATGCAGACGACGCGCACCGATGTTTTCGGTGGTTTCGTTAACCTGCCAGGCCGCTTCGGCAATGCGCTTAATGCCCGATTCGGTAAAGTTGATGTCCACACCTTCGGTTGCCATCAGCGCTTTGTACTGCACAGTGATAGAGGCATTCGGTTCGGTCAGAATGCGCTCGAAATCGCTGGTGGTCAGTGCCTGCAGCTCGACGCGAATCGGCAGACGACCCTGCAGTTCCGGGATCAGGTCAGACGGTTTGGCCACCTGGAATGCACCGGAGGCGATAAACAGGATGTGATCGGTTTTCACCATACCGTGCTTGGTCGAGACGGTGCAGCCTTCAACCAGCGGCAGCAGGTCGCGCTGTACGCCCTCACGGGAAACATCCGGGCCGGAGGATTCGCCACGCTTACAGATTTTGTCGATTTCGTCGATAAACACGATCCCGTGCTGCTCAACGGCGTCGATAGCTTCTTGTTTCAGCTCTTCCGGATTGACCAGTTTGGCCGCTTCTTCTTCAATCAGCAGCTTCATCGCATCTTTGATTTTCAGCTTACGCGGCTTTTGTTTCTGACCGCCCAGGTTCTGGAACATGGACTGCAGCTGGCTGGTCATCTCTTCCATTCCCGGAGGCGCCATAATTTCTACGCCCATCGGTGCGGCAGCGAGATCGATTTCAATCTCTTTATCATCCAGCTGGCCTTCACGCAGTTTTTTACGAAATGCCTGACGCGCAGCAGAAGGTTCCTGAGGCTGCTCTGACTGTCCCCAGTTATTTTTGGCTGGCGGGATCAGTACATCGAGAATACGCTCTTCGGCCATTTCTTCTGCGCGAAAGCGGTTTTTCTCAATTGCCTGAACGCGAACCATTTTGATGGCGGCATCGGTCAGATCGCGGATGATGGAGTCAACTTCTTTACCCACATAGCCGACTTCGGTGAATTTCGTTGCTTCCACTTTGATGAATGGCGCATTGGCCAGTTTTGCCAGACGGCGTGCGATCTCGGTTTTACCGACACCGGTTGGGCCAATCATCAGAATGTTTTTCGGTGTGACTTCATGGCGCAGCTCTTCGTTGAGCTGCATGCGGCGCCAGCGGTTACGCAGTGCAATCGCCACGGAACGCTTCGCGTTATCCTGGCCGATGATGTGCTTGTTCAGTTCGCTGACAATTTCGCGTGGGGTCATTTCAGACATGGGGGATCCTTACGCTTTGGAGTTCAATTCTTCGATGGTATGGAAGTGGTTGGTATAAATGCAGATATCCCCTGCAATATCCAACGCTTTCTCAGCAATTTCGCGTGCGCCAAGCTCGGTGTTTTCCAGCAGAGCGCGTGCCGCCGCCTGGGCGTAGGGACCGCCGGAGCCGATGGCAATCAGATCGTTTTCTGGCTGAATGACGTCACCGTTACCGGTGATGATGAGCGATGCCGTTTCATCTGCAACGGCCAGCAACGCTTCGAGTTTGCGCAGCATACGGTCGGTACGCCAGTCTTTAGCCAGCTCAACGGCGGCCTTAACCAGGTGACCCTGGTGCATTTCCAGTTTGCGTTCAAACAGTTCAAACAGCGTGAATGCATCCGCAGTACCGCCCGCAAAGCCCGCAATGACTTTGTCGTTGTACAGACGGCGGACTTTTTTCACGTTGCCTTTCATTACGGTGTTACCCAGTGTGGCCTGACCATCACCGGCGATTACCACATGGCCGTTACGGCGTACGCTTACTATTGTTGTCACGAGCAGACCCCTTGGTTACAAATGCAGAATACAGGCCCCGCACAGGCATGCGGGGCGTAATGCAAGTATAGATGGGGGAGATTTTGGGGGTTTCAACCCCCAGTGGCGAGTCGAATGCAGTTTGTGTGGCCGGCAACTTTCAGGCGGCTGATGGTGTTGTCGGCATTTTCCTTGCCTTTCACCGGGCCAATCACCACGCGATTCCAGCCGTTGTTGGTGGTAATGCGGGAATTGAAGCCCTCAAAGGCCAATTGTGCACGCACGGTTTCCGCCTGCTCAGCCCCTTTGAATGATCCGCACTGAACCATCCAGCGGCGTTCATCTTTTTTCTCTGCCGTCTGTTTTGGCGGCTGAGTCTCATTCGTTATTGGCGCGGCCGGTTGCGTTTTAGGTTGTGCGGCAGTGGTGTGCGCTGGCGTCTGCAACAGATCCTGGTACGGCTGCTGGGCCGCCGGTTTTGGCTGCGCTTTCGGCTGTTGTACCGGTGCGGTTTGTGCCGTACGCGTTTGCGGTTGCTGGTACGGCTGTTCCGTCGCCCGTGGGCGCGGTTGCTGCGCCTGCTGCTGCGCGTTGTTCCACTGTTGCTGTTGTACCTGACGCTGACGCTGCAGCGTTTGCTGGCGCTGTTCAGGTGTTTGTTCGTTCCACGGTACTTCGTTGAGCTGTGTCGGCTGTTGACGCATATCCGCCTGCATTTGCGCCAGCAACTGGCGCTGCTCATTGGTCAGCTGATCGGCGTTAAGCACTTCGCCGCCTGCAGAGGGTTCGGTAGGCGCACGTACGCCAGGCTGACGGCTTTCCAGCTCTTTGATATAGCGCCAGCGTTCTTCCGGTTTAGGCGGGATGCCATTACCGGTGACTTTCTGGCTTTGCAGCGTCTCGGACTCTTCTTTCTTGTGATGCGTAATGAAGTACAGACCACCGATAAAGGTCACGAGTACGGCTGCAGCAATAGCGACCATCGCGGGGGATACCGCTGGCGTACTGCGTTGCTTTTTCCGTGATGTGCTCTTTTTGCGCCGCGAAGGTGCCGGTTGGCCGCGACGTACATAATCTCGTTGTGCCACTATCGTTTCGCTGTATTTATTCGTTCGTCAGCCCGCCATGTTACTTAAGCGACGGGCCTTTGACCAGACAGGGGAGTCCGAAAGCACTTTACTTTACGTCAGTGCCCGGGTAGTGCCCCGAATTATGAGTTCACAGTCCAGTAAACGTGAACCACTGCTGACGTTCTGCCCTTGAAGCTGATCGAGCAGTAACAGCATAGCTTCGCGTCCGATATCGAAACGCGGCTGTGCGACGGTTGTCAGGGGTGGATCACAAAATTCCGTCAGTGAAATATTATCGAAGCCAATGATAGATAAATCATCCGGTACTTTTAAGCCCTGACGTTTGGCGTAAGAGAGCGCGCCAAGCGCCATCACATCGCTGTGACAAAAGACTGCGGTCGGAGGTTGCGGTAACTCAAGCAGCTGTTTTAACGCGTTAGCGCCCGCTTCATAGGTGAAATCACCGCGCGCGATGAAGTGTGGATCAACGGTAATTCCACTGCGGCGTAGTGCCTGAACATAGCCTTGCAGGCGGTAGTGGCACAGCGGCATATCCTCTGGCCCGGCAATACAACCAATGCGCTTATGCCCCAGCTCCAGCAGATAATTCATCGCGTTAAAGGCTGCAGTGAGGTTATCAATGTGAACGGTAGGCAGTTCCAGCTCTGGCGCAAATTCGTTGGACATGACCATTGGCGGTAAATTGCGCTGTTCTTCCACGCTGGCATCAAATGGCAGGCGTGAGCTGAGCAGGACCATGCCATCGATCTGCTTGGTAATAATGAGGTTAAGAAAAGTCTTTTCCTGCTGATTCTGGTGCGCGCAATCGCCGATAAGTACTAGATAACCTTGTTCTGCGGCAGTGACTTCTATGCCACGAATCACTTCGCTAAAAAAGGGATCGCAGATATCCGGCACAATCACCAGAATGGTACGTGATTCATTACGTTTAACGTTGCGTCCCATTGATTGGGGTAAATATCCCACTTCCAGCGCCGCCTGTTCGACCCGGTTGCGGGTGGACTGAGAGACTTTGTCTGGGTTCATTAATGCGCGGGATACGGTTGCCGTTGAGACTTTCGCCTTCAGAGCAACATCTTTCATCGTAGCGGCGGCAACCTGCTTATTCGGTTTCACTCTTTCTCCTCGCCAGGGTGCAGCTGGCACAGACCTGTCCCTGGATAACCTTCATCTGAAACATTTTTATCAGATAGTGAATAGAAGCAGTTACAGAATTTTCATAAAAAGTGTGATGGATCTTAAATTTTACGATCCGCCTCGCATCATGAGGGGTTATCCCTCGATGGGATCGACATCCAACACCCATTTCACCTTACGTGCATCGGGTAGCGTATTTATCAACGCCAGCGTTCCGCTGACGATATGCTGCAGGCGAATGCGTGACGGATGTTGCAACAAAATTTGCCAGCGATAGCGACCGCCACGTTTGGGGGCCAGCGCCGGAACCGGGCCGAGTACCCAGAGTTTGTCATCAGCTAACGGACTGGCCTGAATCAGGTTTCGCAACTGTTGTAAGAACATCGGCGCATGCTGATTGTTATGATCTTCTGCCCGCACGATCACGTGGCTGGTCCACGGCGGTAACTGTAACGTTTGCCGTTCGGCCAGCGCCTGTTCGGCAAACGCGTCATAACCTTTATACAGCAAGGTTTGCAGCAGCGGATGTTCAGGATGGTGCGTTTGCAGCACCACTTCGCCTTGTTTCCCGGCGCGGCCAGCTCGTCCGGAAACCTGGGTATAAAGTTGGGCGAAACGTTCAGCCGAACGGAAATCGGCAGAGAACAGCGCCCCGTCAACATCCAGCAGTGCAACCAGCGTGACGTCCGGAAAGTGGTGGCCTTTCGCCAGCATTTGCGTGCCGATCAGAATGCGAGCGCCGCCGCGATGCACTTCTGCCAGGTGCTGCTCCAGCGATCCCTTACGGCTGGTGGTGTCGCGATCGATGCGTGAGATTGGCACGCCAGGGAAAAAGGGCGCCAGAGCTTGTTCTAGTTGCTCGGTGCCGAGTCCTACCGGGACCATATGCGTTGAGCCGCAGGAGGGGCACTGGCGCGGTATCGGGCGCTGGCTGTCGCAGTGGTGGCAGCGCAGGTGATGCTGCGCCTGATGCAGCGTGTAGTAGTGATCGCAGCGTGGGCATTCGGCAATCCAGCCACAGTCGTGACACAGCAGCGCAGGCGCAAAACCCCGACGATTAAGAAACAAAATTACCTGATTATCGGCTTGCAGGTGCTGACGCATGCGGGTGATCAGCGCCGGAGCCAGTCCGGCCTGCACCTGCTGACCCTTTAAATCCAGCACGTGCTGAGTGGCAGGGCGTGCGTTTCCGGCTCGACGCGTCAGGCGCAGCATGCGGTATTTGTTCTGCCGCACGTTGCACAACGTTTCCAGCGCGGGGGTGGCTGAACCGAGAATAATCGGGATCTGTTCGCTGTGGGCGCGGTAAACCGCCAGATCGCGGGCATGGTACCGCCAGCCTTCCTGTTGCTTGTAAGAGCTATCATGCTCTTCATCGATGACAATGACGCCAAGATTTTTAAATGGGGTAAACAGCGATGAGCGTGTGCCGATGACTATTGCCGCTTCGCCATTTTTTGCTTTCAGCCAGGCCGAAAGACGTTCGCTGTCATTTAAACCCGAGTGCAGGACTTCGACCGGGGCATTGAAGCGTTCGCGAAAGCGGGCAATGGTTTGTGGCGTCAGGCCAATCTCCGGCACCATTACCAGTGCCTGTTTGCCCTGGGCGAGAACATTTTCCAGCACGCTTAAATAGACTTCTGTTTTGCCGGAACCCGTTACACCTGCAAGCAACCAGGCGCTAAAACTGTCAGAGGCGCTGTGGATCGCCCCGACGGCGGTAGCCTGTTCGGTATTCAGCCGCAGACGCTCACCGGAAACCGCGTAGTGCGTACGCCAGTCGCTAAAGCCTGGCGTTTCGCTTGCCAGGGAGCACAGGCCTTTTTTCCGTAGCGCCTGTAATGCAGCATCGTTAAATTCCAGTTCGGCGACCCGATCGCGCCAGATTTTTCCCTGCCGAAGCGCAGCCAGCGCCTGTTGCTGTTTTGGAGAGCGCTTCAGACTGTTGAGGTCAATGACCTGGCCTTCTTCGGTGGCGAACCAGTACCACATGGGCGTGTTGGCGGCGGGTCTGCCCTGGCGCAGCAGGATCGGCAGGGCATGGAACAGCACATCGCCAATGGGATGATGGTAGTAATCAGCCGCCCACAGCAGCAAGCGCCAGACGGAGGTCGAATAGACCGGTTCGCTGTCCAGTACCTCGTGAACGACTTTCAATTCGCTCCGCGGCAGTTCGCTTTGCTCGCTGACTGACAGCACTATACCGACGCGCTCCTGCTGCTTGCCAAAGGGCACGCGTACGCGACACCCGGCTTTGGCGCTCATACCTTCCGGCAGGAGATAGTCAAAGGTACGAGGTAGCGGAACGGGTAAGGCAACATGCGCAACGGGCATTGAATCATCCTGACTTGAAATCTGGCGGGTTAGTATACACATTAGTGAAGGGTAGAATGCGGATCAGTTTGCATGAGCAGGTTAATTTCTGTATGATTCGCCGCCTTTGATACGAATTTGTATCACTGACCTATACTATTAACATCGCGTGGTGTCTGGCGTTAGGGCTGGAAGAGCGACGCGGCCTTAAACCGAGGTTTTCCCATGAAAAAAGATATTCACCCGAAATACGAAGAAATTACTGCAAACTGCTCTTGCGGTAACGTCATGAAAATCCGCTCTACCGTCGGTCACGATCTGAACCTGGACGTGTGCGGTCAGTGCCACCCGTTCTATACTGGCAAGCAGCGTGATGTTGCTACCGGTGGCCGTGTTGATCGCTTCAACAAGCGTTTCAACATCCCGGGCAGCAAATAAGTTCCTACTGTCAGAAAAAAGCGCCTTATGGCGCTTTTTTTGTATCTGTATTTGATAATAAAATTTATATTGATATGTTGAATGATATTTCATTTTTAATAAATGAAACAGTGTTTTTATTTTTTAAATAAAATATTCACACTAGTGATCTCCGTCATTTTTATCTTCTGTTCTTTGCCACTCATGCCAATTACTGGCAAAATCTCAAAGGTTTATCCCCTCTTTCTAAAATACACTTTCGTGGAAATATAAAATTATTCTTACGACTCTATTACTTTCCTGTTTATCGTCCGGAATGTGATGGTGAATTTTCTTTATTGAGTGTGAAAAGGGATTGTCATGAAATTTAAATCTACCTTGTTACTTATCCCGTTATTATCTGCAGCCGTGCAGGCGGGTTATGTTGATTACCGTCATGAATATTATGATGACGGGCGAAATTACGATCGTGTTTATATGTCGCATCGTTTTGCTACAGGTTTTGGTGTAGCGGTAGAGGCCATTTCACGTTCTGAAGATACGCAATCGAATGATGCGTGGAATAATATGGAAAGTAACGGTAACGAGTATACGGCAAGTTATCAGTTTACCTGGCGGGGCCTCATCTGGCAGCCGGGTATCGCGGTTGAAACGGGTGACAACATCACGATCTATAAGCCTTATATTCGTGTGCAATATAATCTCAATGACAGCTGGTGGACGGCATTCCGCTATCGCCAGGAGTATATGCGCAGAAACACCGATGGTAAAGATGACCGTATGGTTTACCGTCCTGAAGCGTGGCTTGGCTATAACGTCAATAATTGGATGTTTGAGCTAAACGGCATTTATAAAATTGCTGACAGCGAAGATTTATACAACAACAGAAAAGACGATTATGAATATAACTTCCGTATCGCTTATAAAATAGATTCCTGGGTTCCATTTATTGAGATTGGTAACGTTTCTTCGGGTTATGACACCACCACGACTGACGATCGTCAGACCCGCTATCGTGTCGGCCTCGGTTATAACTTCTGATTGTTAATACTCTGCGTATTGGTTTATTACGTTGAGCACCAGGATATACACATAGTTTGCGTGAATAATATGTCTAAGGAGTTGACATCATGTCTAATGATGGAACAGTGAGCGGAAGCAATCAAAATATTGTCGTCAGACCTTTCGGATTCAGAGATAAAATTGGTTATTTGTGTGGTGACCTGGGAACCTGTTTTATTCTTGGGTTAGTAAATAGTTTTTTAATGATTTATTACACGAACGTCCTCGGCATTTCTGGTGTCATTGTCGGCTCGCTCTATTTTGTGACCAAACTCTTTGATGCGTTTGTCGATGTTGGCGTAGGTCGCTTATGTGATACCTCTAAACTGACGGCACATGGACGTTTCAACCCCTGGGTGCGTCGCATGAAGTATCCATTCTGTATCGTTGCGGTGGTCCTGTTTCTGCCGTTTGTGAACGATTTTTCTTATACGGCGAAAATTATCTATATCTGCTGCTCCTATTTTGTTTACGGTTCACTGTTATCGACAGTCAGCATTCCGTATGGCGCCATGTCTGCGGCGATTAGCTCGAATCCGGAAGACCGTGTTTCGTTGTCAACCTGGCGTAGCGTCGGCTCGGCTATTGGCGGCGGGGCGACCGGTTTCTTCATTCCTATCCTGATGTACACCACGCTGGTGGACGGCAGCCAGGTGATTTCCGGGCAGCACTTCTTCTGGATTTCCATCGGCTGTGCCGTACTGGGCTTTATCTTTTTAACGTTGACCTGTCAGTTAACAACAGAACGTGTGCGCGTGGAGAGAAAAGAGAGCATGCCCGTATCGGTGCTGCTGAAGGGATTGTTACGCAATAAAGCACTGATCGTTTTAGTTGTGGTGGATCTGCTGATTGTGATTAACCAGGGGTTGTCAGGTACCAACATGACTTACCTGTTTAATGACTACTTCCACAACAAAGAGGCGATGTCCGTGGCGTTGCTGTTTACCTTCGGCTCTCTGGTTTTGCTGGCTCCCTCGGCATCCTGGCTCACGAAGCGGTTTGGTAAAAAAGAGGCCAGCGTCGGCGCATTGCTCTTTGCGGTGGCGATGTACCTGCTGATGTACTTCATCCATATTACGGACGCGAAAGTCTATTTGGTTTTCCTGTTCCTGGCGACGCTGGGGGCAGGGTTATTCAACCTGATGATTTGGGCGTTTATGACCGATGTGTGTGATTATCATCAGTATGTCACCGGCGATCGTGAGGATGGTACGGTTTACGGCGTGAACTTCTTTGCCCGCAAGGTGGGTCAGGCGTGTGCAGGGGCGATTGGTGGCTTTATGCTGGCCATCATTGGTTATCAATCTTCGTCAACGGGCGGCGCTGTGCAAACCAGCATCGTGCAGGAAAATATTTATACGATGGCAAATCTCTTGCCGGCGTTATGTCTGTTTTTGGCGGCAGTCATACTGATTTATCTCTATCCATTGAACCGCAAAGAAACGCTCAAAATGGAAGAAACATTGAATAAAATCAATGGTATTAGAAAATAACGTTGTGAGAAACGGCGGGGTTATCCCGCCTTTTCTCATTTTTCTCACCGTTAGCCGATCAGTACTCCCACGTCTCCGGGTCGATCCCCAGTTCACGCATGATGATCTTCGCCTCTTCCGGGATCTCATCACTGCGCTCTTTGCGCAGATCCTCGTCGTTCGGCAACGGTTGCCCGGTAAAGGCGTGCAGAAACGCTTCACACAGCAGTTCGCTGTTGGTGGCGTGGCGCAGGTTATTCACCTGACGACGCGTGCGTTCATCGGTAAGGATTTTTAACACCTTCAGAGGAATGGAAACCGTAATTTTTTTGACTTGCTCACTCTTCTTACCGTGCTCAGCGTATGGGCTGATATATTCGCCGCTCCATTCAGCCATGAGATACTTAATCCTCTTCGTCATTAATATTGAGGCCAGAACCTGAGCCCGGACCATAATTGCGCGTAGTTTATCGTAGTGGCGCGGCCCTGACACGAAGTTAGCCGACGCAAATGTACGCTAATGCATATAATTTTAACGGCTATTTCCTGTTTGCTCAATCTATACGCAAAGAAGTTTAGATGTCCAGATGTATTGACGGCTATTGTAACAATGATTACTCTGGTGTCTGACTTTTCACCGACTCAGCCAGGATCTCCTCAATATGACGCGTAAACAGGCCACCATTGCAGTGCGTAGCGGATTAAATGACGACGAGCAGTACGGTTGCGTTGTCCCACCGATTCACCTCTCCAGTACCTATAATTTCACCGGTTTTAATGAGCCGCGTGCCCATGACTATTCACGCCGTGGCAACCCGACGCGTGATGTGGTTCAGCGTGCGTTGGCGGAGCTGGAGGGGGGCGCTGGCGCAGTGCTGACCAATACCGGCATGTCGGCGATTCATCTGGTGACCACGGTGTTCCTGAAGCCTGGCGATCTGCTGGTTGCACCGCACGACTGTTACGGTGGTAGCTACCGCTTGTTTGACAGTCTGGCAAAACGTGGCTGCTATCGCGTGCTGTTTGTCGATCAGGGTGATGAGCAGGCGCTGAAAGCGGCGTTGGCGGAAAAACCAAAGCTGGTACTGATTGAAAGTCCAAGCAATCCGTTGCTGCGTGTGGTGGATATTGCAAAAATCTGCCAACTGGCGCGTGAGGCTGGTGCGGTGAGCGTTGTCGACAACACTTTTTTAAGCCCTGCACTGCAAAATCCACTGGCATTGGGCGCCGATCTGGTGTTGCATTCATGCACGAAATATTTAAACGGTCACTCGGATGTGGTGGCTGGCGTGGTGATAGCGAAAGATCCGGAGACGGTCACTGAGCTGGCATGGTGGGCGAATAATATTGGCGTAACCGGCGGCGCATTTGATAGCTATCTGCTGTTGCGTGGCCTGCGTACTCTGTCGCCGCGTATGGAAGTGGCACAACGTAATGCTCAGGCTATTGTGGACTACCTGCAAACCCAGCCGTTGGTGAAGAAACTGTATCATCCGTCACTGCCGGATAATCAGGGGCATGAGATTGCTGCGCGTCAACAAAAAGGGTTTGGCGCGATGTTGAGTTTTGAACTGGATGGCGACGAGCAAACATTGCGTCGCTTCCTGAGCGGGTTGTCATTGTTTACGCTGGCGGAATCGTTAGGGGGCGTTGAAAGTCTGATCTCCCACGCCGCGACCATGACACACGCGGGTATGGCGCCAGAAGCGCGTGCTGCTGCCGGAATTTCTGAAACGCTGCTGCGTATCTCCACTGGTATTGAAGATGGCGAAGATTTAATTGCCGACCTGGAAAATGGCTTCCGGGCTGCAAACAAGGGGTAAACATGAGTGTGATTGCGCAGGCAGGGGCGAAGGGTCGTCAACTGCACAAATTTGGTGGTAGTAGTCTGGCAGACGTGAAATGTTATTTGCGTGTCGCAGGTATTATGGCGGAGTACTCGCAGCCTGACGATATGATGGTTGTTTCCGCCGCAGGCAGTACCACTAACCAGTTGATTAGCTGGCTTAAGTTAAGCCAGACCGATCGTCTTTCTGCGCATCAGGTTCAGCAGGCGTTACGCCGTTATCAAAGTGAGCTGATTAGTGGCCTGTTACCACCAGATGTGGCTGATGGGCTGATCGGTGCGTTTATTCACGATCTGGAGCGTCTGGCCGGATTGCTCGACAGCGGTGTGAATGAAGCCGTCTATGCCGAAGTGGTGGGGCATGGTGAAGTGTGGTCGGCGCGTTTGATGTCTGCTGTCCTTAACCAGCAGGGGCTGGAATCGGCCTGGCTGGATGCGCGTGAGTTTTTACGTGCTGAACGCGGTGCCCAGCCGCAGGTGGATGAAGGTCTGTCTTATCCGTTGCTGCAACAACTGCTGGCTCAACATCCTGGCAAGCGCCTGGTGGTTACCGGGTTTATCAGCCGTAGCAATGCCGGTGAAACGGTGCTGCTGGGGCGTAACGGCTCTGACTATTCAGCTACGCAGGTGGGGGCGCTGGCAGGCGTTTCCCGTGTGACTATCTGGAGCGATGTCGCTGGGGTTTATAGTGCGGACCCGCGTAAAGTCAAAGATGCCTGTTTGCTGCCGCTGCTGCGTCTGGATGAAGCCAGCGAGCTGGCGCGTCTGGCGGCGCCGGTTCTGCATGCCCGCACCTTACAGCCGGTTTCGGGTAGCGATATCGACCTGCAGCTGCGCTGCAGCTACACGCCGGATCAGGGGTCAACTCGGATTGAACGTGTACTGGCTTCTGGTACCGGGGCGCGCATTGTGACCAGCCATGACGACGTCTGTCTGATTGAGTTTCAGGTTCCCACCGGCCAGGACTTTAAGCTGGCTTACAAAGATATCGATCAGATTTTAAAACGCATGCAGGTGCGTCCGCTGGCGGTTGGCGTGCATCCGGACCGTCAGTTGCTGCAATTTTGCTATACCTCCGAAGTGGCTGACGGCGCGCTGAAAATTCTGGATGAAGCTGGCCTGCCGGGCGAGCTGCGTCTGCGCCAGGGGTTGGCGCTGGTGGCGATGGTTGGGGCTGGCGTAACGCGCAATCCGCTGCATTGCCACCGTTTCTGGCAGCAGTTAAAAGGTCAACCAGTCGAGTTTACCTGGCAGTCGGAAGAGGGGATCAGTCTGGTTGCGGTACTGCGTACCGGCCCGACGGAGAGCCTGATTCAGGGTCTGCATCAGTCTATTTTCCGTGCAGAAAAACGTATCGGTCTGGTGCTGTTCGGCAAAGGCAATATTGGCTCGCGCTGGCTGGAACTGTTTGCCCGCGAACAAACAACGCTTTCCGCGCGTACCGGATTCGAGTTTGTGCTGGCAGGCGTGGTGGATAGCCGCCGCAGCCTGCTGAACTATGAAGGGCTGGATGCCAGCCGTGCTCTGGCCTTCTTCGACGACGAAGCGGTAGAGCAGGATGAAGAGGCGCTATTCCTGTGGATGCGCGCCCACCCGTATGATGATTTAGTGGTGCTGGATGTGACGGCCAGTGAACAATTGGCCGATCAGTATCTGGACTTCGCCAGCCATGGTTTCCATGTCATTAGCGCCAATAAACTGGCGGGGGCGAGTACCAGTGATAAGTATCGCCAAATTCATGATGCGTTCGAAAAAACCGGCCGCCACTGGCTGTATAACGCCACCGTGGGCGCAGGTTTGCCGATCAACCACACTGTGCGCGATCTGATTGATAGCGGTGATACGATTTTGTCGATCAGCGGGATCTTCTCCGGCACGTTATCCTGGCTGTTTCTGCAATTTGATGGCACGGTCCCGTTCACCGATCTGGTGGATCAAGCCTGGCAGCAAGGGCTAACTGAACCGGACCCGCGCGTCGATCTTTCTGGCAAAGATGTGATGCGTAAGCTGGTGATCCTGGCGCGTGAAGCAGGTTACGATATTGAGCCGGACCAGGTTCGCGTTGAGTCGCTGGTGCCTGCGCACTGTGAAGAAGGCTCCATTGACCATTTCTTTGAAAATGGCGATGAGTTGAACGAACAGATGGTGCAACGTCTGGAAGCTGCACGTGAAATGGGGCTGGTATTGCGCTACGTGGCGCGTTTTGATGCCAATGGTAAAGCGCGTGTGGGTGTTGAGGCGGTCCGCGCTGAACACCCGCTGGCTGCGCTGTTGCCGTGCGATAACGTATTCGCCATTGAAAGCCGCTGGTATCGCGATAATCCGTTGGTGATCCGCGGGCCGGGCGCAGGTCGTGATGTGACCGCCGGTGCGATTCAGTCGGATATTAATCGTCTGGCGCAGCTGCTGTAGTTTGCGTTGCCGGATGGCGCTTACGCTTATCCGGCCTACATATGACACGAACCGTAGGCCCGGTAAGCGGCAGCGCCACCGGGCAAATCCAGGATGTTGTATTTCTCCGCCAGCGTCCTTATCGTCAGCAACACCGAATGGGCCGAGTAACGGGCGCTATCCCGAAATTCCGTCTGTTGCTGCAACCAGGCGAGAAAATGATGACTTGCCGCCAGGGTTATTGACGCGCCTTTTTCAACCTGACCTTCCGTTAACAAACACACCATTTTACGCGTGTCGCTTTGTTGCCAAATTTGCCACTGGTTTTGCCACCATCCCTGATAACTTTTGCCCAGTAACTGCCAGGGACTGGTGTGTTGATCGTCACTGATTTCTTCATCCACAAACCAGAGCGAGGCGTGATGTTCGCGAAATTGTTCCGCCCATGCGGTAATCACTGCGCCGCGCAGAAAACATTCGTGGGCAATAATGTGAGTTTTTACCTCCGGCCACAGATGGCTCAGGACGCGGAAATGCCCATGCGCGGTAATGACCGGGCGTAAAATCGCGCCGCTGGCGTTACGTTTGAGCATCGCGCTGCCGTACTGAATTTCGTCAAACTGGCTGCGGCGTAAAAACTGACTTTCTCGTTGGCTTACTCTCTCAACAATATCGTCATGTGTTGCAGCTGCCTCGCTGATGCCGCGCCAGCGGTAGCGCAATGAAGCCCCGGCAGGATGATGTGTGAAATTGCTGGAAATATGCAGAATATTACCGCGAATAGCGTCAAAACTGAGCAATACATAAAGTTTCTGGTCGGCGCTGGCGCCTTGAAAAGGCACGATCAACGGAACCGTCGCGATTTGTTCTGGCGGCTCAAAAAGTGTGAGCGGCTGCCGTTTGGGCGTCCAGACCTTTTTACACGCCCGACACTGAACGCGCTGACTGCCCTGGGGATTTCGGCCATAGCGGATGGGGTCCCGTTGGTAACAACTTGGGCAAAAATGACCGCTATTAGCTGCAGAATCCGCTAAATATGCCGACAACCAGAGTCGGAACTGTTCCTCGTTAAACAGCGGCGGATAACTCCCGCATGCCCGGCAGTGCAGCGCGGCATAACCCAGCCGATACTCTGGCCAGCTGTAATCTGCTGAACTCGGCAATCCCAGATTTTGGCAGCCAAAGGACTTACAGCAATTGATAGTGAACGGAGACGCCATCGTATTACCAACGATTTTTAAGGGTCGTTGATTTTGACCCGCGACTATCCCTGACGGATGTGATTTTTATCACATAAAAAAACCTTTCAGAACGTAACGTAGCGATTCTTTATATGACTGAAAGGGATTGATTATGAAGTTAAAAATGCTTGCCGTTGGTGTTCTGGTCTCTTTGCCGCTCTGGGCCAGTGCTAAAGATGTCACGATTATCTATACCAACGATCTCCATGCCCATGTCGAACCTTATAAAGTCCCATGGATTGCCAATGGCTCACGTGACATTGGTGGTTGGGCCAATATCACGACGATGGTGAAGCAGGAGAAAGCGAAAAATAGCGCCACCTGGTTTTTTGATGCCGGTGATTATTTTACCGGGCCATATATCAGCAGCCTGACCAAGGGGAAGGCGATTATCGATATCATGAACACCATGAATTTTGATGCTGTCACCATGGGTAATCATGAGTTCGATCATGGCTGGGATAACACGCTGCTACAGCTGAGCCAGGCGAAATTCCCGATTGTGCAGGGCAATATCTTTTATCAAAACAGCAGCAAAAAGTTTTGGGATAAGCCCTACACCATCATTGAGAAAGATGGCGTGAAGATTGGCGTGATTGGCCTGCACGGCGTGTTTGCTTTTGATGATACGGTTTCCGCTGCGACACGTGTCGGGATCGAGGCGCGGGATGAAGTGAAGTGGTTGCAACGCTATATCGATGAGCTTAAAGGCAAAGTCGACCTTACCGTGGCGCTGATCCATGAAGGCACGCCAGCACGTCAGTCCAGTCTGGGGGGCACCGATGTGCGCCGTGCGCTGGATAAAGACATCCAGACCGCAGGCCAGGTGAAGGGGCTGGATATCCTGATCACCGGTCATGCGCATGTGGGCACGCCGGAGCCGATTAAAGTCGGTAACACCCTGATACTTTCTACCGACAGCGGTGGTATTGATGTGGGTAAACTGGTGCTGGATTACCAGCAGAAACCGCATCAATTTACCGTGAAGAACTTCGAGCTGAAGACCATTTTTGCTGATGAGTGGCAGCCAGACCCGCAGACGAAACAGGTCATTGATGGCTGGAATAAAAAGCTCGATAAAGTGGTACAACAAACGGTTGCCAACTCCCCGGTTGAGCTGACGCGTGCTTACGGTGAATCTTCTTCCCTGGGAAATCTGGCGGCAGATGCGTTGCTGGCTGCGGCGGGTAAAGATACCCAGTTAGCGCTCACTAACTCGGGCGGCATCCGTAATGAAGTCCCTGCAGGTGCCATCACCATGGGGGCGGTTATTAGCACCTTCCCGTTCCCGAATGAGCTGGCAACCATGGATCTTACCGGTAAGCAGTTGCGTAGCCTGATGGAGCATGGCGCGAGTTTAAGCAACGGTGTATTGCAGGTGTCCAAAGGACTGGAGATGAAGTATGACAGCAGTAAACCGGTTGGTCAGCGGGTCACCGTATTGACGTTAAACGGCAAACCCATTGAGGATGCCACGGTTTATCACATTGCCACCAATAGCTTCCTGGCAGACGGCGGTGATGGTTTTACAACATTTACCGAAGGTAAAGCGCGTAACACATCCGGCGGTTACTATGTCTCTAATGCTGTCGTTGATTTTTTCAAAGCAGGAAATACGCTGACGGATGAGCAACTCAAAGGCATGCGTGTGGAAGATGTGAAACCGTAGTGAGCTCAGGCCAGCAGATATTCCGCTGGCCTGTTGTTTTAGCCTTTGTGGGAGGCAAACACCTCTTTTGCGGCAAACAAGCCGTTGAGTGCCGCGGGGAAGCCAGCATATACGGCCATCTGCATAATCACTTCAATGATTTCATCCTGCGTTAAACCGACGTGTAATGCCGCGCCAATATGTACCTTCAACTGCGGTGCGGCGTTACCCAGCGCAGTTAATGCCGCGACGGTAGCGATTTCTCTACTGCGTAAATCCAGCCCCGGTCTTGAATAGATGTCGCCAAAAGGAAATTCAATCAGGTATTGGGCGAAATCTGGGGCAATATCTTGCAGACTTTCGACGACTGCATCGCCCCCTTTACCATCCACTTTTTGCAACATCTTCTGACCGGTAATAAAGCGTTCTGAAGGCATCATTTCTTCCTCTTTCATGTGGTCTGTGGCGTGAGGATAGAGCGTGCGGAATGATTGGGATAATACCGTTTCCGTGATACCTTTTCGGTATGACAACCCCGTCTTTGCACTCTCTGGATATTCGCCTGCTGCGTTACTTTGCCGTAGTCGCGGAAGAGAACAATATGAGTCGGGCGGCGCAGCGTTTGTTTATGTCGCAGCCGCCGCTGAGTCGCCATATTCGCCAGCTTGAAGAACGCCTGGGAGTGACGCTTTTTGTCCGTCATACCCGTGGGCTTACGCTGACGGAGGACGGCCAGCGCGTGCTTGATATCGTGCTCCCGCTATTGGCGCTACAGGATAAAACCTGGACGGCGCTGAGTCAGCTAGCGAAAACGGGGGAGCAATCTCTGCGCTTAGGGCTAAGTACGGCGTTTGAGCAGGGCGTTTTCGCTGCACTTGAGTCGCAGCTTATTACGCGAGTACAGAAGCTGCATGTTGTCCGTCATAGTTCGCCTGAACTGGCGCGCCAGGTGCGTCGGGGAAAACTGGATGCCGCAGTGGTAGCACTACCGCTTGAGGCCTCGGGGCTTAGCGTCACGCCGCTCGACTGGCATGAATCGATGATTGCCGCCTTACCCGCGCAGTGGGCAGAAGCGACGCTGCCGTCGCTCTCGTTAACGGCGCTGAACCACCGGCCACTGTTCTGGTTCAAACGTGATCGTAACCCCGCCTTCTTTGATTACACCCGACACATTTTTCGTCGTGCGGGTTACTCGCCTGCCTGTATTGAAGAGCCGCTGGAACATGACGTGCTGCTGGCGCGGATCGCGCAGGGTGACGGTCTGAGCCTGATTCCCGCCTCCTTTTCGGCTATCCAGCGTCAGGGCGTGACCTTTCTTCCGCTTACCGATACCGAATTACGTATTAGTACGGGGTTGCTGATGCTACCTGAGAACGTAACAAAATTAGCGTGGCTGCAGACGGTCGTGACGCAATCCCTCATTATTTCAGGCTGATGTGAATTTATTTCACGTTGGCTGAGTATTCCTCACCTTTATCGATGATTTTTGTGTTGACGCCAGCACGCTTTTCCGTCATTTTTACATCTAGACGTCTAAACGTATAGCAGTTCACAACACAACATATAACGACAAAAGATTGATGAGGTAAGGTATGAGCTTTTTTCACGCCAACCAGCGGGAAGCCCTGAATCAGAGCCTGGCGGAAGTACAGGGTCAGATTAACGTTTCGTTTGAGTTTTTCCCGCCGCGCACCAGTGAAATGGAGCAAACCCTGTGGAACTCCATCGATCGCCTGAGCAGCCTGAAGCCGAAGTTTGTTTCAGTCACCTACGGTGCAAACTCTGGTGAGCGCGACCGCACGCACAGCATTATTAAAGGAATTAAGGATCGCACGGGCCTCGAAGCGGCTCCGCACCTGACCTGTATTGATGCCACTCGCGATGAGCTGCGCACCATTGCTCAGGATTACTGGAATAACGGTATTCGTCATATTGTTGCCCTGCGCGGCGACCTGCCTCCGGGTGGAGGTAAACCAGACATGTATGCTGCCGATTTGGTGAGCCTGCTGAAAGACGTCGCAGATTTTGATATCTCTGTTGCCGCTTATCCGGAAGTTCATCCGGAAGCGAAGAGTGCCCAGGCAGACTTGCTGAACCTGAAGCGTAAGGTTGATGCTGGTGCGAACCGCGCGATCACTCAGTTTTTCTTCGATGTAGAAAGCTATCTACGTTTTCGCGATCGCTGCGTGTCTGCGGGTATCGATGTGGAAATTATTCCGGGTATCCTGCCGGTATCTAACTTTAAACAGGCGAAAAAATTTGCCGATATGACTAATGTTCGTATCCCTTCCTGGATGTCGACCATGTTTGATGGTCTGGATGATGATGCCGAAACCCGTAAGCTGGTGGGTGCGAATATTGCCATGGACATGGTGAAGATCCTCAGTCGCGAAGGGGTGAAAGATTTTCACTTCTATACGCTCAACCGCGCCGAGATGAGCTACGCTATTTGTCACACACTAGGTGTAAGACCGAATTAAACAGATGCCCCAGCCCTCTACGGAGGGCTTTTTATTGATCATTTTGATCTACATCTCTGTAACTTAAAATATAAAAGGAATTAGCTATCGAATCTGTGGGTTAATTCGACTATATCTTATCTCTGGTGGTGTATATCGTAGTCAGAACACTGTAAAGGGAGCATATAGATGAGCATGTCCGACGATAGCCATAACGCATCAACTGCCGGTAAGTGTCCTTTTCATCAGGGCGGTCACGATCAGAGCGCGGGAGCAGGAACGAACAACCGCGACTGGTGGCCTAACCAACTCCGCGTTGATCTTTTAAACCAACATTCCAATCGTTCGAACCCGCTGGGTGAGGACTTCGACTACCGTAAAGAGTTTAGCAAACTCGACTATTCTGCCCTGAAAGGGGATCTCAGAGCCCTTCTGTCCGAATCTCAACCGTGGTGGCCCGCTGACTGGGGAACTTATGCCGGATTATTTATCCGCATGGCATGGCACGGTGCAGGGACCTATCGTTCCATCGATGGACGCGGTGGCGCGGGTCGCGGACAGCAGCGTTTTGCACCACTGAACTCCTGGCCGGACAACGTCAGCCTGGATAAAGCGCGTCGTCTGCTGTGGCCAATCAAGCAGAAATATGGTCAAAAAATTTCCTGGGCCGACCTGTTTATCCTTGCGGGCAACGTGGCGCTGGAAAACTCCGGCTTCCGTACCTTCGGCTTTGGTGCCGGTCGTGAAGATGTCTGGGAACCGGATCTCGACGTAAACTGGGGTGATGAAAAAGCCTGGTTGACCCACCGTCATCCGGAAGAGCTGGCGAAAGCGCCGCTGGGCGCAACCGAAATGGGCCTTATCTATGTGAACCCGGAAGGGCCGGACCATAGCGGTGAACCGCTTTCTGCGGCAGCGGCGATTCGTGCGACCTTCGGTAATATGGGGATGAACGACGAAGAGACTGTCGCGCTGATTGGTGGTGGTCATACGTTGGGCAAAACCCACGGTGCAGCACCAGCATCCCATGTTGGCCCTGATCCAGAATCCGCACCAATTGAAGCGCAGGGACTGGGCTGGGCCAGCAGCTACGGCAGCGGCTCGGGTGCAGACGCAATTACTTCCGGTCTGGAAGTTGTGTGGACGCAGACGCCGACCCAATGGAGCAACTATTTCTTCGAGAACCTGTTCAAATACGAATGGGTGCAAACGCGCAGTCCAGCAGGCGCTATTCAGTTTGAAGCCGTTGACGCGCCAGAAATTATCCCCGATCCGTTTGATCCGTCGAAAAAGCGCAAGCCAACAATGCTGGTTACAGACCTGACCCTGCGCTTTGATCCTGAGTTCGAGAAGATCTCTCGTCGTTTCCTTAACGATCCGCAGGCGTTCAACGAAGCCTTTGCCCGTGCGTGGTTTAAACTGACGCACCGTGATATGGGGCCGAAATCGCGCTACATCGGACCGGAAGTACCGCAAGAAGATCTGATTTGGCAGGACCCACTGCCGCATGCGTTCTTCAATCCAAGCGAAGAAGACATTCTTAACCTGAAGGCGACCATTGCAGCTTCCGGGCTTTCTGTCAGTGAGCTGGTATCGGTGGCGTGGGCTTCCGCATCGACTTTCCGTGGCGGTGACAAACGTGGTGGCGCTAACGGTGCTCGCCTGGCGTTGGCACCACAACGCGGCTGGGATGTTAATGCGACTGCGGCACGTGTTCTGCCAGTGCTGGAAGGCATTTATAAGTCCGCCCATACCGCTTCGTTAGCCGATATTATCGTGCTGGCCGGTGTTGTCGGTATAGAGCAGGCGGCTAGCGCTGCGGGTGTCAGCATTAAGGTACCTTTTGCACCGGGCCGCGTGGATGCGCGCCAGGATCAAACGGATATTGAGATGTTCGAATTGCTCGAGCCGATTGCTGATGGTTTCCGTAACTACCGCTCTCGCCCTGACGTGTCGACCACCGAGTCGCTGCTGATTGATAAAGCACAGCAGCTGACGCTGACCGCACCGGAAATGACCGTGCTGGTGGGCGGTATGCGCGTACTGGGCACCAACTTTGATGGTAGCCAGCACGGCGTCTTTACCGATCGTCCAGGCGTACTCAGCACTGACTTCTTCGTCAACCTGCTGGATATGCGTCATGAGTGGAAGGCGGTTGATGAGTCACAAGAGCTGTTCGAAGGTCGTGACCGTCTGAGCGGTGAAGTAAAATACACCGCAACCCGCGCCGATCTGGTGTTCGGTTCTAACTCTGTACTGCGCGCAGTAGCTGAAGTTTATGCCTGCAGCGATGCCCACGAGAAGTTCGTGAGAGATTTCGTTGCCGCATGGGTGAAAGTGATGAACCTGGATCGTTTCGATCTGCTGTAACAGACAATGCCGGATGTCGCTTGCGCGTATCCGGCATGGTATGAATAAAAAAATCCCCGCGATTGCGGGGATTTTTTATTGGCAGCTTATTCCCACTCTTGCAGGTAACGTTGACCGTACTGATCAGCCACCAGCAGGGCGGCATACACCTGGTCCGGCGTTGCGCCGCCAGGCATGTTGTGG
This sequence comes from Citrobacter sp. HN-141, assembly GCF_033341895.1. Classification (NCBI taxonomy): domain Bacteria; kingdom Pseudomonadati; phylum Pseudomonadota; class Gammaproteobacteria; order Enterobacterales; family Enterobacteriaceae; genus Citrobacter; species Citrobacter sp. HN-141. Next base: position 101,150 of record NZ_JAWPBF010000017.1, read on the forward strand.
ATGGTTTCGCCTTCGGCACAGGCTGCCTCAGCCACAATGCGCATTTTCGCCGGGATGTCCTGTTTGATGTCCAGTTGCGCCAGGGTAATCGGCAGACCAACGGAATGGCACAGCGCCGCCACGGTTTCAATTTCATCGACCGGCGCGTTTTCCAGCACCAACTGTGTCAGCGTACCGAAAGCCACTTTCTCGCCGTGATAGTAGTGATGCGCATCCGGGATTGCGGTCAGACCGTTATGAATGGCGTGAGCCGCTGCCAGGCCACCGCTTTCAAAACCAACGCCACTCAGATAGGTGTTAGCTTCAATAACGCGCTCCAGCGCAGGCGTTACCACATGTTGCTCGGCGGCCAGCATCGCTTTTTCGCCTTCTTCAATCAGCGTATTGAAGCACAGCTCCGCCAGTGCCAGTGCGGCCTGAGTGCATTGACCACCCGCCATGGTTGTTGCGCCGCTGCGTGAGCAGGCGCGTGCTTCAAACCAGGTTGCCAGCGCATCGCCAATACCTGCTGCCAGCAGCCGCGCAGGCGCACCCGCGACAATTTTGGTATCAACAATGACCCTGTCCGGGTTGTTTGGCAGCAGCAAATAGCGATCGAATTCACCGGCATCGGTGTAAATGACGGACAGCGCGCTGCACGGCGCATCGGTAGAGGCGATGGTTGGCGCAATGGCGACAGGCACGCCCATAAAGTGCGCCAGCGCTTTGGCGGTATCCAGCGTTTTACCGCCGCCAATACCAAGTACTGCGCCACACTGCGCTTTTTCCGCCACGCCGCGCAGACGGTCAATCTCGTTTTGTGAACATTCGCCGCCAAACGGTGCAATTTCCAGCGCCAGTCCGGCGTCGTGGAAGCTTTTTTCCAGTGCGCCCTGGGCAAAACCTAAGACAAACTTGTCCCCAACGACCAGCCAGCGTTCTGCCAATGGTTTGAGGTAGCTGCCAAGACGGGTAATAACATCGGCACCCTGGATGTACTTACCAGGTGATTGAATAATGCGATCCATACTTTATTTCCCTCACAGGTTGATGTGACCAAATGCGTTGTTCCAGTCCTGCTCAAACTTCTCTATTGCTGACTCTACCGCAGGGGTATTGAGCATTTGTTGCGCTACGTCTAATGGCAGGGTGATTGCTTCACATCCTGCCAGTAAGCAATCCAGCGCCTGACGCGGGGTTTTGAAGCTGGCTGCCAGTACCATGCTGTTTGGCGCATGCAGTTCCAGTAACGTTTGCAGTTCCTGTACAGTGCGAATTCCGTCGCCGCCCTGCGCGTCGATACGGTTAACGTAAGGCGCGATATATTTAGCTCCCGCCAGCGCAGCCAGCAGCCCCTGAGAAGCACTGTAAACGGCGGTTCCCAGCGTGGTGATACCCTCTTTTTTCAGCATTTTAATTGCGGCCAGGCCTTCGGATGTCACCGGGATTTTCACTACCAGACCGGGCACGGCGTTGCTCAGGCGTCTGGCTTCTTCCACCATGCCCTGCGCGTCGCGGCTCATGGTTTGGGCAAACAAAATGCCCTCTTCGCCGATGGCGTTTTGCAGACGTGGCAGTACATCCCAGATGGATTCTTTGCTGGCCGCGACAATACTGGGGTTGGTTGTGACCCCGGTTATGGGGAAAATGCGAGCCAGACGTTCAACTTCCGCGACGTTGGCGGTATCCAGGTACAGTTCCATATAAAACACCCTCTTAATTTCTCGTTAGCAACCCGTTACCGGGATACTTTGCTGTGCTCAGGATAAGAGTGTTTCGGCATACTGCGCTATCTGACAAATCTGTCAAAAGCTGGACAAATGTAATGTGTCGGTGAAAGTGGGAGATACTTCACATGTTATTGGTTGGTCAGTCTATGCTGATAACCGGGGATACGTGTTTCTTTTTGATATTACAAAAATCCAGTAAATATGTTTTTTGTCCTCTGTGGGTTTTGTCGCGACATCACCTTAATGTGGGGACGTCTCTTTTTCCGTTAACTGGCTGTGATATTGCCGACGATACTCAGACGGTGAACGTTCGGTATTTTTGCGAAACAGGCGACAGAAGTAGTTGCTGTCGACGAACCCGCAGGCGTGTGCAACTTCTTTAATTTTCAGATCGTAGCCCTTCAATAGCATTTTCGCTTGTTCAAGTCGGGTGTGGTTAAGATATTCGTTAAAACCAATGGCTCCGGTTTTCTGAAACAGATGCGAAAGGTAATTCGGTGAGATGTAAAAGGCCTGGGCGACGGATTCGCGGGTCAACGGAGAGGAGTAGCGTTCGTCAATGTAATCGCGAATGGCGGCGAAAAGCGCCTGGCTACGCGATGCCGTCTGGATTTGACTACCGAGCAGGTCACGGCAATGACTGAACAGGCTGGCAATAATTAATTTCGCGGTTTGCTGCTCCTGGGGCTGCATTTGTATTTCATTGAGTGCCTGTAGCAGGAAGGAGCCGATACGCGGCCCGCGGCGTGCCACATGTTGATTGGCGAGATGTTGGAACTGGCGGCCATCCCATTGCATAACGCTAAAGATTAACTGCTGCTTAGCGAACAGAATTGTCAGCAGGGTGACGGGCGTTTGCCATTGCGGAAGATTCCAGCCTCCTGCCGGGACGTACAGAACGTCTCCGGGAAGAAGCATGTTCCCGATACCCGTATCCGAAAGTTGCCCCTCCAGCACGATTTCCAGTCGTGGAAAATCGACCTTATACGCCAGTTCTGGCGTTGCGGCATTGCTGCTGGCGAAGTAAACCTGGTGCAGCGGTAAGGGACCGTTAATCAGGCGGGAAAGTAGGTGGCTGATGTTGTGATACATGTGAATCCCTAACCGATCGTGGACAGGGAAACAGTAACCGTCATCATAAAAAAAGGCCACTCTTAAAGAGTGGCCTGAGAGGGCGTTACTGATTCCCGATTTGATCGCCGTAAGGCAGGGAGTCGTAATCGATCAGGGCGTTTTTCTTGTACGGATTACCAATCCAGCGGGTCGTCTCTTTGAACTCCGGGCTGGTAATAGAACGGGTCGGATCGAAACCGTCGTACGTAAAGCCGGCCAAATCTGACCAGGTATGGATAAGTTCAGAGCTGCTGTACTTACGATTGACGTCCTGTGAGAAGTCGCGTGGGTGCGCAGCCTGCCATTTTTCAGACGTCCACAGCAGGAACGGTACCGTATACATATGGCGCGTTGGGCTATCTTCATTACGGCCCTGTGTTTTATGTGGCGGCGTGTCATACACTTCTTCACCATGGTCAGAGAAGTAGAGCAGGAAGCCGTTCGGATCAGTTGCTTTGTAGTCTTTGATCAGGCTGGCAATGATATGGTCGTTATAGACGTTGGCATTGTCATAATCGTTATATGACTCCAGTTCATCACTGCTCAGACCTGCAGGTACGTTCTCGGTATTACCGTCAAACTTACCCTGGCCTTCCGGATAGCGGAATTTGTATTTAATGTGCGTACCCAGCAAGTGAACGATGATGAACTTTTTCGGTGCCGGGTCGGCCATGACTTCTTTAAACGGCGCCAGTACGTTGCTGTCGTATTCACGCGCACTTTGGGTACGCTGCTGGTTCATATAGAACTGCTTGTCTGTCTGCCGGGAAAATACGGTCAGCATGGTGTTACGGGCGGTCATTGTTTGCTGGTTGGTTATCCAGAACGTTTTATAACCCGCCTGTTTCATCATATTCATCAACGACGGCTGCGTCAGATATAAATCCGGGTTCTTCTCGTTTGCGAAGGTCAGCGCCTGTTGCAGGATTTCAATCGTGTACGGACGTGAGGTTACGACATTATTGAACACGGTGAAGTTTGGATCGGATTTATGCAGCGCATCCAGTTCCGGCGTGGTTTCACGTGGGTAGCCGTACAGGCTCATGCGGCCACGTTGAGTTGACTCGCCAATCACCAGCACCAGCGTACGCGGCGCATCACCAGAAGTGTCTTTAAAGTTAGCCAGTGGTGGCAATGCGTTGTTCTCATTCAGCAGGCTATTTAATGCGGTCAATTGTTGACGGTATTGATAATACCCGGAGATGAACTGCCATGGCGCGGCAGGCTCCATGCGCGATGCAAGGCCGCCCAGCGTTTTCTCAAACGGCTTATGCTTGATAAACGTATTGACGGTCATTGGGTGCAGAATTAAACCGTACAACAGCGCAAATGACACCAGATAACGCCATGGCGACGGAATATGGACCGGGCGTAAACGCGTCCACAGCAGGATTGCGGTTGCTGTATAGGCCAGTGCGATAAGTACGATCTTGAGACTGAAATATTGGCTCAGATATTCGCGGGCTTCGTTGGCGTTGGTTTCAAACATAACGAACAGAACGCTTTGTGAGAATTCTTGTCCGTAAATAACGTAATAACTCAGCGCGGCCAATGAAGCAGCCCAGAGTGCCACACCAATAACGGCGGCGATAATGCGAATACGGTTCGGGAATAAGAATACCGGAATCAACCACAATGAGCTGAACAGTATTGAGTCGCGTAATCCGTTAGTTCCGCTATAGCCACTAAAATAAATAATGGCCTGGAGTAAGGTAGAGAAGAACCAAAAATAGAGGAGTGCCCAACCCAGGGCTTTCCAGCTAAATTTGGGTTTAGACTGGAGTTGTAAGGATTGCATAGTGTGAGCCTGTCTTTAATCGTAGCGCCAACGTTAGCGGCTAAACCTTAAGAGGATCTGAAGCAATGCGAGTCGAAAATCGCGTTCTGCTAACAAATATCCATTGGATGTATAAAATGCAGACAGGAATATATTAAAAATGAGGTGGTTATGACAGCAGTATTTTATGTCACCCTCGCGCAATAGCACGAGGGTGACAGGCATAAAAATTAGCCGGTGTTACGCATACCGGCAGCAACGCCAGCAATTGTCACCATTAGCGCCTGTTCGACGCGTGGGTCTGGTGCATGACCTTGCTCTTCTGCCAGGCGCGAACGATATAATAATTCGGCCTGTAAGACGTTCAGTGGGTCGGTGTAAATATTCCTTAACTGAATAGACTCGGCAATCCACGGTAGATCGGCCATCAAATGCGAGTCATTGGCAATTGCCAACACCACATTGATATCGGCTTCCAGACGCTGACGCAGTTCTTCACCCAATGGCCAAAGCTCTTTTTTGACCAAGCGCTGATCGTAGTACTCCGCCAGCCACAGGTCAGCTTTTGAGAACACCATCTCCAGCATGCCAAGACGCGTGGAGAAGAATGGCCAGTCACGGCACATTGCTTCAAGCTCGCTTTGCTTACCGTCTTCAACCACTTTTTGCAGTGCCGTACCCGCACCCAGCCAGGCCGGAAGCATCAGGCGGTTCTGTGTCCAGGCGAAGATCCACGGAATAGCACGCAGAGACTCTACGCCACCGGTCGGGCGACGTTTTGCCGGACGTGAGCCGAGCGGTAACTTGCCCAGTTCCTGCTCTGGTGTTGCGGAACGGAAGTAAGGTACAAAGTCTTTGTTTTCTCGGACATACCCACGATAGAGATCGCAGGAGATATCTGAAAGCTCATCCATGATATGACGCCAGCCATCTTTTGGTTCCGGCGGCGGTAACAGGTTAGCTTCCAGAATTGCGGCAGTGTACAGCGACAGGCTGCTGATGGTGACTTCCGGCAGGCCGTATTTGAAGCGGATCATCTCGCCTTGTTCCGTCACGCGCAGGCCGCCTTTAAGGCTACCTGGCGGTTGAGAGAGCAGTGCCGCATGGGCAGGCGCGCCGCCGCGACCAATAGAGCCGCCGCGACCGTGGAACAGCGTCAGTTCAATACCGGCTTTTTCGCAGGTTTTGATTAGCGCGTCCTGAGCCTGGTATTGCGCCCAGGAGGCCGCCATCACGCCGGCGTCTTTTGCAGAGTCAGAATAGCCAATCATGACCATCTGTTTGCCCTGAATAAAGCCGCGATACCAGTCGATATTCAGCAGTTGGCTCATAACATCATCGGCGTTGTTCAGGTCGTCCAGCGTTTCAAACAGCGGTGCGACCGGCATAGCAAAACCAATGCCGGCTTCTTTTAGCAGTAAATGCACGGCCAGTACGTCAGAGGGTGTTTTCGCCATTGAGATAACATAGGCAGCAATGGAGCCATAAGGGGCTTCGGCAATCACCCGGCAGGTATCGAGCACTTCACGGGTATCGTTGCTGGGTTCCCAATTACGTGGCAGAAGCGGGCGCTTGGAGTTCAGTTCACGGATCAAGAAGGCTTGTTTATCCGCTTCTGACCAGTTTTCGTAGTCACCAATGCCCAGATACCGGGTCAGTTCGCCCAGTGCCTCGGTATGACGAGTGCTTTCCTGACGAATATCAATGCGTACCAGCGGTACGCCGAAACATTTCACGCGCCTAAGGGTGTCGAGCAACTCGCCATTGGCGATGATACCCATACCACAGGCCTGCAGAGACTGGTAACACGCGTACAGCGGCTCCCAAAGCTGTTCGTTTTGGGTTAGCAGGCCAGCAGGTTTTGGCAGTTTTTCGCCTTTCAGACGCGCTTCCAGCCAGGCCTGAGTTGCCATCAGACGCGAACGCAGCATTTTCATCAGGTAGCGGTAAGGTTCTGCCGCACCTTCTTCACCGACTAGCGCCATCAGTTCCGGTGTGGCTTCAACCATCGACAGCTCAGAAATCAGGAACTGGATGTCCTTCAGGAACAGGTCAGTGGCTTTCCAGCGGCTAAGCAGCAGCACATGGCGGGTGATATCTGCGGTGACATTCGGGTTACCATCACGGTCGCCGCCCATCCAGGAGGTAAAACGTACTGGAACAAAATCAACAGGTAGCTTATAACCCAGATGTTCTTCCAGCTGTTCATTTAGCTCGCGCAGGTAGTTGGGTACGCCTTCCCACAGGCTGTTTTCAACCACTGCGAAGCCCCATTTGGCTTCATCAACCGGGCTTGGTCGTAGCTTACGGATTTCATCCGTATGCCAGGACTGAGCAATCAACTGGCGCAGACGACGCATCAGCTGATTGCGTTCGTAATCAACGATATCTTTGTTATCAAGCTGTTTGAGGCATGCGTTTACTTCACCCATTTTATGAATCAAGGTGCGGCGGGTGATTTCGGTTGGGTGCGCGGTCAGTACCAGTTCGAGAGACAGCGATTCCACGGCTTTCTTGATGGTGGCTTCATCGAGGTTGGGCTGGTCTTTCAGTTTACGCAAAGTACGAGCAATCACTTCCGGGTTGCTGGCAGCTTCGCCTTTTGGCGAAATACTGTGGTACTGCTCGGCGGTATTGGCCAGATTCAGGAACTGGCTAAATGCGCGGGCAACGGGCAGTAGCTCGTCGTTAGACAGATTTTGCAGTGTGGTGAGCAGCTCCTGGCGATTAACTTCATTGCCAGCGCGGGATGATTTAGACAGCTTACGGATTGTTTCTACGCGATCAAGAATGTTCTCTCCCAGCGCATCCTTGATGGTCTCTCCCAGCACTTTGCCGAGCATACTGACATTACTACGCAACGCGGAATATTGTTCGTTCATATTAACCCAGACACCCCATCTTTAATTTATGTGTCCTGTATCCTTCGCGCCACAGCGGCGTTGGCTGCGCTCGCCCACCAAGGTCACTGACTTATGTCAGCTCCTTGGGATAGGCTCGCTTGCCGCCTTGCTGTGACACGAAATCTTTAGGACTTAATTTTTTCGCCGTCTTTTATAAAGCCACGTAAAAACCCTTACGTCAATTGCTGCGAAATCGGTTCAGCAAACGAATAAATGCCGGGAATTTACGTTATTTAATTCACATCGAATCAAATAAGCGTTGCTTATGGAAATGTTAAGAAATCGCCCCGAACACCCCTAAAGGGTTATCAGGGCGACAAGCCTCTAATGCCAGCAGAAATGGTGCACAACCTGGGTGATCAATTCGCGGGTTGGCTTAATAAAGCGTGTTTCCAGATATTCATCTGGCTGATGTGCCTGATTAATAGAACCGGGACCCAATACCAGCGTCGGACACAGCGTCTGGATAAAAGGCGCTTCGGTGCAGTAGTTCACCACTTCAGTCTGTGCGCCCAGCAGTTTCTCAACCACCTCGACCAGCTGATGGTCCGGCGGACACTCATAGCCAGGAATGGGCGGATGCAGTTCCGATACCGTCAGGCGACCCGGCCAACGTTCACTAACCGGGGCCAACGCATCGTTGAGTAGCCCATTCAGATCGTTAAGCGTCATGCCGGGCAGCGGACGAATATCCATATGCAGTTCGCAGCAGGCGCAGATACGGTTAGCAGCATCACCGCCATGAATATGACCCAGATTTAACGTGGGGTACGGCACGGTAAAGGCGTCATGGTGATAGCGTTCTTTCAGGTCATCGCGCAGCTTCATGATATGGCCGATAGCATCATGCATCAGTTCAATCGCATTCACGCCGCGTGCCGGATCGCTTGAGTGACCCGACTGACCCAAAATTCGAATGGCGTTAGAGATATGGCCTTTGTGCGCGCGAACGGGCTGCAGAGATGTTGGTTCGCCAATGATTGCGCAGTCCGGGCGGAGCGAAGTCGTTTCAGAAAAGTAACGTGCGCCGGCCATGCTGGTCTCTTCATCGGCGGTGGCCAGAATGTAGAGTGGCTTTTTCAGTTTCGTGACATCCACACCGCGCAGTGCATCGAGAATAAAGGCGAAAAAGCCTTTCATATCCGCGGTGCCCAGACCGTAGAGCTTATTGTCGTGCTCGGTGAGGGTGAAGGGATCGCGCGTCCAACGCCCATCGTCAAAAGGTACGGTATCGGTATGGCCTGCCAACAACAGACCGCCGGCACCGTGCCCGGCACTCGCCAGCATGTTGAATTTATTGCGCGTACCAGGAACAGGCTGAACCTCAACATTGAAACCTAAATCTTTGAACCAGTCCGCCAGCAGAGTGATTAAACCTGCATTGCTTTGATCGAGCGCTTCTTCGGTTGCGCTAATCGACGGTGTGGCAATCAGAGCGCGGTAAATCTCGATAAATGGCGGTAAATTGTTTTTCATTGTTGACACACCTCGGGTCATGATAGTATCAATATTCATGCAGTATTTGTGAATAAAAATACAATAACATTGAGCGTAATAAAACCCACCAAGTGTAAGGTGAGGTGATAAAGGCTTATACCTGGCAACCGAATCTAAGAAGGTGAACAGCTCCGATGTTGAATACGCTGATTGTGGGCGCGAGTGGCTACGCTGGCGCAGAGCTTGTGACCTATGTAAATCGCCATCCTGATATGACCATAACCGCTTTGACCGTCTCAGCGCAAAGCAATGATGCAGGAAAATTAATCTCCGATTTACATCCGCAGCTAAAAGGCATTGTCGATTTGCCGTTACAACCAATGTCCGATATCAGCGAGTTTAGCGCAGGGGTGGACGTTGTATTCCTCGCGACGGCTCATGAGGTCAGTCATGATTTGGCTCCGCAGTTTCTGCGCGCCGGGTGTGTGGTGTTTGACCTCTCGGGCGCGTTCCGCGTAAACGACGGCGCATTCTATGAGCAATACTATGGCTTTACCCATCAGCATCCTGAACTGCTGGAACAGGCGGTATACGGTCTGGCTGAGTGGAGTGCAGACAGACTGAAAGATGCGAATTTGATTGCGGTTCCGGGTTGTTACCCGACGGCGGCACAATTGTCGCTGAAACCACTGATTGATGCCGGGCTGCTGGACCTGACTCAGTGGCCGGTGATTAACGCCACCAGCGGGGTGAGTGGTGCGGGCCGTAAAGCCGCTATTTCGAACAGCTTCTGTGAAGTGAGCCTGCAACCGTATGGCGTGTTTACTCATCGCCATCAGCCGGAAATCGCTACTCACCTGGGTACGGAGGTGATCTTCACTCCACATCTGGGCAATTTCCCGCGTGGGATCCTGGAAACCATTACCTGCCGTCTGAATGCGGGTGTCACTCAGACTCAGGTCGCGCAGACGCTGCAACAGGCATACAGCGATAAACCGCTGGTGCGTCTGTATGAAAAAGGCGTTCCGGCACTGAAAAACGTGGTTGGCTTACCGTTCTGTGATATCGGATTTGCTGTGCAGGGCGAACATCTGATTGTGGTAGCGACGGAAGATAACTTATTGAAGGGCGCGGCGGCACAGGCTATGCAGTGCGCAAATATCCGTTTCGGCTTTGCTGAGACGCAGTCTCTTATTTAAGGGTGCAATGATGAATCCATTAATTATCAAGCTGGGCGGCGTTTTACTGGATAGCGAAGAGGCGCTGGAGCGTCTGTTTACCGCGCTGGTAAATTATCGCGAGTCGCATCAGCGTCCGCTGATCATTGTGCACGGTGGTGGCTGCGTGGTCGATGAGCTGATGAAACAACTTAATCTGCCGGTGAAAAAGAAAAATGGCCTGCGTGTTACGCCAGCCGATCAAATCGACATCATCACCGGGGCGCTGGCGGGAACCGCGAATAAAACCTTACTGGCCTGGGCGAAAAAACATCAAATTGCCTCTGTGGGTCTGTATCTTGGCGATGGCGACAGTGTAAAAGTGACGCCACTCGATAAAGAGTTAGGTCACGTTGGACTGGCGCAGCCGGGTTCGCCTAAGCTGATTAACACGCTGCTGGAAGGGGGCTTTCTGCCGGTAGTGAGTTCCATTGGCGTTACTGAAGATGGGCTGTTAATGAACGTCAATGCCGATCAGGCGGCGACGGCGCTGGCGGCAACGCTGGGGGCTGATCTGATCCTGCTCTCTGATGTGAGCGGTATTCTGGATGGTAAAGGCCAGCGTATTGCCGAAATGACCGCGACGAAAGCGGAACAGTTGATTGAGCAGGGTATTATTACCGATGGCATGATCGTGAAGGTCAATGCGGCGCTGGATGCTGCGCGTACGCTGGGCCGCCCGGTAGATATCGCTTCCTGGCGTCATGCTGAACAACTCCCGGCGCTGTTTAACGGCACGCCGATTGGCACGCGTATTCTGGCTTAACTATTAATGTGCCGGATGGCGGCTTCGCCTTATCCGGCCTACGTGGGTTTTGTAGGCCCGGTAAGCGCAGCGCCACCGGGAAAAAATATCATATTAAGGAAATTCGTTATGGCACTTTGGGGTGGGCGTTTTACACAGGCAGCAGATCAGCGGTTCAAACAGTTCAACGACTCGTTGCGTTTTGATTACCGCCTGGCAGAACAGGATATTGTTGGCTCTGTGGCCTGGTCCAAAGCACTGGTAACCGTTGGTGTACTGACTGCTGATGAACAGCTGCAGTTGGAAGAGGCGCTGAATAACCTGCTGGAAGAGGTTCGCGCGAATCCTCAGCAGATTTTGCAAAGCGATGCCGAAGATATTCACAGCTGGGTGGAAGGTAAGCTGATTGATAAAGTCGGGCAATTAGGTAAAAAACTGCACACCGGACGTAGCCGTAATGACCAGGTCGCAACTGACCTTAAACTGTGGTGCAAAGACACGGTTATCGAATTACTGTCAGCCAATCATCAGTTGCAAACTGCGCTGGTGGTGACGGCCGAGAATAACCAGGACGCCGTCATGCCGGGTTACACCCACCTGCAACGTGCGCAGCCAGTGACGTTTGCGCACTGGTGTCTGGCTTATGTCGAAATGCTGGCGCGTGATGAGAGCCGTCTGCAGGATGCGCTTAAGCGTCTGGACGTTAGCCCGTTAGGCTGTGGCGCACTGGCGGGTACTGCCTACGAAATCGATCGCGAGCAGCTGGCTGGCTGGTTGGGCTTTGCCTCGGCAACCCGCAACAGCCTGGACAGCGTTTCCGATCGTGACCATGTCCTGGAGTTGCTCTCTGATGCCTCTATCGGCATGGTGCATCTGTCGCGCTTTGCTGAAGATCTGATTTTCTTTAACACCGGCGAAGCAGGCTTTGTTGAATTATCCGATCGTGTAACCTCAGGTTCATCCCTGATGCCACAGAAGAAAAACCCGGATGCATTAGAGCTGATCCGTGGCAAATGTGGCCGCGTACAAGGTGCGCTGACCGGTATGATGATGACACTGAAAGGTCTGCCGCTGGCGTACAACAAAGACATGCAGGAAGACAAAGAAGGCCTGTTCGATGCACTTGATACCTGGCTGGACTGTTTGCACATGGCCGCGCTGGTGCTGGACGGCATTCAGGTGAAACGCCCGCGTTGTCAGGAAGCGGCGCAGCAGGGTTATGCCAACGCCACTGAATTGGCGGATTATCTGGTTGCCAAAGGTGTTCCGTTCCGCGAAGCACACCATATTGTAGGTGAGACGGTGGTTGAGGCGATTCGTCAGGGTAAACCGCTGGAAGCATTGTCGCTGGCCGACTTGCAAAAGTTCAGCAGCGTCATTGGTGATGACGTCTATCCGATACTCTCCCTGCAATCCTGTCTGGATAAACGTGCGGCGAAAGGCGGCGTATCGCCGCAGCAGGTTGCGCAGGCAATCGACGATGCGAAGGCGCGTCTGTAGGCCGGATAAGGCGAAGCCGCCATCCGGCACTGTGTGTCGTTCTGCCTGATGGCGCTACGCTTATCAGGCCTACCAAACCATAACCCGGCCGAGCTTTGCGACGCCGGGCTTTTTTATGCAAAAAAAATGCGGACCAGAGGTCCGCAAAAGTTCACGTTGGCTTTAGTTATTTCGAGTATGAGAACGGACAGGCGCTTCAAGGGTTAAAGGGTACCGTTCCGTTTCTGTGGTGCATTATTAAACAGAAAGCTTGATAGGGATAATCGTTCGTTGCTATGCTACCTATCGCCATGAACTATCGTGGCGATGGAGGATGAATAATGAATATTCGTGATCTTGAATACCTGGTGGCGCTAGCCGAGCATCGTCACTTCCGGCGAGCGGCGGACTCCTGCCACGTCAGCCAGCCAACGCTTAGCGGGCAAATCCGCAAACTGGAAGATGAGCTTGGCGTTATGCTGCTGGAGCGTACGAGCCGTAAAGTGCTGTTCACTCAGGCAGGTTTACTGCTGGTGGATCAGGCGCGTACCGTGCTGCGCGAGGTCAAAGTGCTCAAGGAAATGGCAAGCCAACAAGGCGAGACAATGTCTGGCCCGCTGCACATTGGTTTGATCCCAACGGTGGGACCATACCTGTTGCCGCATATTATCCCTATGTTGCACCAGACCTTCCCGAAACTGGAAATGTACCTGCATGAAGCGCAGACGCATCAGCTGCTGGCGCAACTGGATAGCGGTAAGCTCGACTGCGTGATCCTGGCGTTGGTCAAGGAAAGTGAGGCGTTCATTGAAGTGCCGCTGTTTGATGAGCCTATGATGCTGGCGATCTATGAAGATCATCCATGGGCAAACCGCGACTGTGTGCCGATGTCAGATTTAGCAGGTGAAAAACTGCTGATGCTGGAAGATGGGCACTGTCTGCGCGATCAGGCGATGGGCTTCTGCTTTGAAGCCGGCGCCGATGAAGACACCCATTTCCGGGCAACCAGTCTGGAAACGCTGCGCAATATGGTCGCGGCAGGGAGTGGCATTACTTTGCTGCCTGCACTGGCCGTTCCGCCAGAGCGTAAGCGTGATGGTGTGGTCTATCTGCCGTGCATTAAGCCGGAACCGCGCCGTACTATTGGTCTCGTCTATCGTCCGGGATCGCCGTTACGCAGCCGTTATGAACAGCTGGCAGAGGCCATCCGTGGGGCAATGGATGGCCATTTCGACAAAGCGTTAAAACAGGCGGTTTAAGCCGTTTAGCGCGGCTACCCGATAGGCTTCTGCCATGGTTGGGTAGTTAAAGGTGGTGTTAACGAAGTACTCGATGGTGTTACCACCACCTTTTTGCTCCATGATCGCCTGACCGATATGAATAATTTCGGCTGCGCGTTCCCCAAAGCAATGGATCCCCAAAATCTCTTTGGTCTCGCGATGGAACAAAATCTTCAGCGTTCCGACACTCATTCCGACGATTTGCGCTCGTGCCAGATGTTTAAACTGGGCGCGACCGACTTCGTAGGGGACTTTCATTGCCGTTAGCTGCTGTTCGGTTTTACCGACGGAGCTGATTTCAGGAATGGTATAAATCCCGGTGGGAATATCTTCGATCAGATGTGCGGTGGCTTCGCCTTTGACCAGTGCCTGAGCGGCGATACGTCCCTGATCGTAAGCTGCAGATGCCAGGCTTGGGTAACCGATCACATCGCCAACGGCATACACATGCGGCAGCGCGGTCTGATACATGCTATTTACTTTTAGCTGCCCGCGGCTGTCCGTTTTCAGACCAATATTTTCCAGTGCCAGCGAATCGGTATTACCGGTGCGACCATTGGCGTACAGCAGACAGTCTGCTTTCAGCTTTTTACCGGATTTCAGGTGCATGATGACGCCGTCATCACAGCCTTCAATCCGCTCATACTCTTCGTTGTGGCGAATGACCACGCCGCTGTTCCAGAAGTGGTATGAGAGCGAATCGGACATCTCTTGATCGAGGAATGCCAGCAGACGATCGCGGGTGTTGATTAAATCAACTTTTACATCCATTCCTCGGAAGATAGACGCATATTCACAGCCAATCACGCCTGCGCCATAAATCAGAACATGGCGAGGTTCGTGATGCAGGCTGAGGATAGAATCGCTGTCGTAAACGCGTGGGTGCGAAAAATCGACGTCAGTTGGATGATAAGGGCGTGAGCCGCAGGCAATAACAAACTTATCTGCGGTGAGTGTTTCCACTGTACCGTCGTGACATTCCAGAGCAAGGGTGTGTTCGTCGACGAAACGGGCATTTCCCTGCAGAATTTCACAGTGGTTGCGCTCGTAAAAACCTTGCCGCATACGCGTTTGCTGATTAATTACGTTATCAGCATGGTTGAGAATATCGGCGAAAGAAGAACGAAGAAGTCGGGAATGGTCGCTGTAAAGTGGGTTCTGATTGAATTCGATAATACGGCTGACTGCGTGGCGGAGCGCTTTCGACGGGATGGTGCCCCAATGGGTACAGCCTCCGCCGACGTTATGATAGCGCTCAATAACCGCGACGCGCGCTCCTTGCTTAACCAGACCCATCGCAGCGCCTTCGCCGCCGGGACCGGAACCTATTACTATTGCATCGTAATCGTAGGAATGTGACATGGTCAGGCTTACCTGTTCTTATACATAAAAGCAACAGAATAGTAACATCGTTGCTGGGATAACCCAATTATCGTTGTGCTTTTTTGCGAAGTCGAAGCACAAACTGCGCGTAAACAATCATTCACAAAGCCATGCCAACCGCCGAATCTCTGGTATAGTGCCAGCAAGGTATGTGGAAGGATTCAGACATCGTGATGGGCGTTAGAGCGCAACAAAAAGAGAAAACCCGGCGTTCGCTGGTAGAAGCCGCATTTAGTCAACTCAGCGCTGAGCGTAGTTTTGCCAGCCTAAGTTTACGAGAAGTTGCTCGTGAAGCGGGCATTGCGCCAACCTCGTTTTATCGCCATTTCCGCGATGTGGATGAGCTCGGCCTGACGATGGTGGATGAGAGTGGTCTGATGCTGCGCCAGTTGATGCGTCAGGCACGTCAGCGTATCGCCAAAGGCGGTAGTGTGATCCGTACCTCGGTCTCAACATTTATGGAGTTCATCGGCAACAATCCCAACGCCTTCCGTTTATTATTGCGCGAGCGTTCGGGCACCTCCGCAGCGTTTCGTGCAGCGGTTGCGCGTGAAATTCAGCACTTCATTGCGGAACTTGCGGACTATCTTGAACTCGAAAACCATATGCCTCGTGCGTTTACTGAAGCGCAAGCCGAAGCCATGGTAACGATTGTGTTCAGTGCCGGGGCAGAAGCACTGGATGTTGGCGCTGAACAGCGTCGGCAGCTGGAAGAGCGGCTGGTATTGCAACTGCGCATGATTGCCAAAGGCGCATTTTACTGGTACCGCCGTGAACAAGAGAAGATGACGCACCACTCCGAGTAACGAGAAGGACGAGCAATGAAACAGTCAGGTCAAGATAAAGGTACGCTGCTGCTGGCGCTGGTTGCCGGCTTATCGATCAATGGCACATTCGCGGCGCTGTTTAGCTCCATTGTGCCATTCTCTGTATTCCCGATTATTTCGCTGGTGTTGACGGTTTACTGTCTGCATCAACGCTATCAGAACCGCACCATGCCTGTGGGGTTACCGGGCCTGGCTGCAGCCTGTTTTATACTCGGTGTTTTGCTGTACAGCACCGTGGTACGTGCTGAATATCCGGATATTGGCTCTAACTTCTTCCCGGCGGTACTGTCGGTGATTCTGGTGTTCTGGATCGGCTTTAAAGTGCGTAACCGTAAGCAGGAAATCGCGGAGTAACAGTTGTAGCTGTAGGCCGGATAAGGCAAAGCCGCTATCCGGCAATCTGAACCGGCAGTGCTTATCCGGCCTCCGTTCAGTCTTACTTCTTCGTTAACAGTACGCCGCACTCCATATGGTGCGTATACGGGAACTGATCGAACAGCGCCAGACGTGAAACATTGTGCGTCTGGCTTAATGTTTCCAGGTTCTGACACAGCGTCTCCGGGTTGCAGGAGATGTACAGAATCCGCGGATACGCCTGCACCATTTTCTCCGTTTCGCTGTCCAGACCGCTGCGCGGTGGGTCAACGAAAATGGTCTCACACTGATAACTCTTCAGATCAATCCCCTGCAAACGGTTGAATTCGCGAACACCGTTCATTGCCTGCGTAAACTCTTCGGCGGCCATACGAATAATTTGTACATTATCAATATGGTTAGCGGCGATGTTGTACTGGGCTGCAGCAACGGACGGCTTGGCGATTTCGGTGGCCAGTACGCGGTTGAAGTTCTGCGCCAGCGCTAATGAAAAGTTGCCATTACCGCAGTACAGCTCCAACAGATCGCCCTTTGAACCTTTGGTGACATCAATCGCCCATTCCAGCATCTGAATGTTCATCGCAGCATTCGGTTGCGTGAAACTGTTCTCAACCTGACGGTAGATAATCTCTTTGCCCGCGACCGGTAAACGTTCGTCGATATAATCCTGATCCAACTCGATTTTAGTTTTGGTCGCCCGGCCGATCAGGTGCACATTCAGGTTTTGCGCCCGCAGCGCATCCCGCAGCGCTTCGGCTTCCTGGCGCCACTCATTATCCAGCTTTTTATGGTACAGCATGGATATCACTGCCTGATTGCTCAGGGTGGTGAGGTAATCAATCTGGAACAGTTTGTGACGCAGGACGTGGTTGTTGCGTACACCTTCAATCATTGCCGTCATCAGCGTATTGATAAGCTCGCTGGCCGCCGGAAAGCTGTCGACACGAATACGGCTTTTGGTCTGGCTGTCGAACATGATGTGGTACAGGTCATCCCCGTCATGCCACAGACGGAACTCGGCACGCATACGGTAATGGCTAACCGGTGAGCGGAACACTTCCGGAGCCTGTGCATAAAATGGCGTCATTAAGCTCTGCAGACGCACCACTTTTTCAGCTAACTGGGCGTCGTACTGTTCTGTCGGAAGGTGTTCGGGGGTCATGATGCGTCCTGAAAAATAAAAGTACGCGGGGATTGTAGGGATTGCTCATCAGATGTCCAGTTATTGATGATTTCCGATATTGTGATATCCGGTCTGGACAGTAGGTTGTAACAAACTGTAGCATCCGTTTTCCGGTCCTGTGAGTTAAAAGGGAATCCAGTGTGAATCTGGAGCTGACGCGCAGCGGTAAGGAAAGGTGAAATGAGAGCGTAAAGCAGACACTGCCTGCGGGTGGGAAGTCTTCATTTCTTTTTTATTCGGTATCCTGAATAACCTTCCAAGCCCGAAGACCTGCCGGCTAACGTCGCATCTGGTTTTCACTATCGCGTACTATCGGTGGACCTGCGGCATCCTTCTTATATTGTGGATGCTTTACAATGATTAAAAAATCGTTGCTGTTGACGGCGCTTTCCGTCGCGGCATCTTCTGGTTGGGCGCAGGATGCTAGCCCAGATACTCTCGTCGTCACTGCCAACCGTTTTCAGCAGCCCCTAAGCGCAGTACTTGCACCCATCACCGTCGTTACACGTCAGGACATCGATCGCTGGCAATCTACCTCGGTAAACGATGTACTACGTCGTTTGCCTGGTGTTGATATCGCGCAAAGCGGCGGTATGGGGCAAAACTCGTCTATTTTTATTCGCGGCACTAACGCCAGCCATGTTCTGGTGTTGATAGATGGTGTGCGTCTTAATTTAGCGGGAGTTAGCGGCTCAGCCGATCTTAGCCAGTTCCCGGTATCGCTGGTGCAACGTATTGAGTATATCCGCGGGCCGCGTTCCGCCATATATGGTTCGGATGCGATTGGCGGCGTGGTGAATATCATTACTACGCGCGAAAAACCAGGGACGGAACTGACTGCCGGCGTGGGAAGCAATGGGTATCAGAATTATGATATCTCAACCCAACAACAGCTTGGCGAAAATACGCGTGTCACGCTGATGGGCGATTATGCCTACACCAAAGGCTTCGATGTCGTGGCCTACGGTAGCACTGGCGCACAGGCTCAACCGGATAAAGACGGTTTCTTAAGCAAGACGCTGTATGGCGCACTGGAGCACAACTTCTCCGAGACATGGAGTGGGTTCGTTCGTGGTTATGGTTATGATAACCGCACAGATTATGACTCGTATTATTCTCCTGGCTCGGCGCTACTTGATACCCGAAAGCTTTATAGTCAGAGCTGGGACGCTGGGTTACGTTTTAATGGCGAGCTTATTCAGTCGCAACTGGTTTCGAGCTACAGCCACAGTAAAGACTACAACTATGATCCGAACTATGGCCGCTATGATTCCTCGGCCACGCTGGATGATATGCAGCAATATAATGTTCAGTGGTCAAACAGCATAGTTGTTGGCCACGGTAACATTGGTGCAGGCGTGGACTGGCAAAAGCAAACCACGGAGCCAGGCACTGGGTATGTTACGGACGGTTACGACCAACGTAATACAGGCCTCTATTTGACGGGATTACAGCAGCTTGGTGACTTCACCTTCGAAGGTGCGGCACGTAGTGATGATAACTCCGAGTTTGGTCGTCATGGCACATGGCAAACCAGTGCCGGATGGGAGTTTATCGAAGGCTATCGTTTCATTGCCTCCTATGGCACATCTTACAAAGCGCCAAATCTGGGGCAGTTGCATGGCTATTACGGCAATGCAAACCTTGACCCCGAAGAGAGTAAGCAGTGGGAAGGGGCGTTTGAAGGGTTAACATCAGGTGTTAACTGGCGCGTGTCAGGGTATCGCAACGATATCGATGACATGATCGACTACAACACCCACACTCAGAAGTACTACAACGAAGGCAAAGCGCGTATTAAAGGTATCGAAGCGACTGCAAACTTCGACACCGGGCCGTTGGCGCATACGCTTAGCTACGACTACGTAGATTCGCGTAATGCGATTACCAACGAGCCACTGGCTCGCCGTTCTAAACAGCAGGTGAAATACCAACTCGACTGGCAGGTCTATGATTTTGACTGGGGCCTGACATATCAATATCTGGGGACGCGATACGATACGGACTACGTTACTTATCAACCGGTAAAATTGGGCGGTGTGAGTTTATGGGATCTGGCAGTGTCATATCCGATCACCTCACAACTGACAGTTCGTGGTAAAATCGCCAACCTGTTCGATAAAGATTACGAGACAGTTTATGGCTACCCAACTGCAGGACGGGAATACACCTTGTCTGGCAGCTACACCTTCTGATTCACGTCCCACCGTGCTGGTGTTTGATTCCGGCGTCGGTGGGTTGTCAGTCTACAATGAGATCCGCAACCTCCTGCCGGATCTCCACTATATATATGCTTTCGATAACGTCGCCTTTCCTTATGGTGAGAAAAGCGAAGAGTTTATCGTTGAGCGTGTTGTTGAGATTGTGACGGCAGTTCAGCAACGCTATCCCCTCGCACTTGCGGTTATCGCATGCAATACCGCCAGCACGGTGTCACTCCCGGCATTACGGGAAAAGTTCGCTTTTCCGGTTGTCGGTGTGGTGCCTGCGATTAAACCCGCGGCGCGGCTCACGGCGAATGGTATTGTAGGGCTACTGGCGACGCGCGCGACGGTGAAACGCTCGTACACACACGAATTGATTGCGCGCTTTGCTAACGAGTGTCAGATAGCGATGTTGGGATCCGCTGAGTTGGTGGAGCTGGCAGAAGCGAAGCTGCACGGAGAACCCGTCTCGCTGGAAGAGCTGCGCCGTATTCTGCGACCGTGGCTGCGGATGTCGGAACCCCCTGATACGGTGGTCCTTGGATGCACCCATTTCCCTCTATTACAGGAAGAGTTATTACAAGTCCTCCCGGAAGGGACGCGACTGGTGGATTCCGGTGCAGCGATTGCGCGTCGCACGGCCTGGCTATTAGAACACGAAGCGCCAGATGCAAAATCAGCCGATGAGAATGTGGCATTCTGCATGGCAATGACAACCGAGGCCGAACAGTTATTGCCAGTGTTGCAGCGCTATGGCTTCAAAACGCTCGAAAAACTGGCGATTTAGTCTGTTTTGGTGAAAAAGTACGCACTCGGAAAATTATTTTAAATTTCCCCTTGTCAGCCTGAAATAACTCCCTATAATGCGCCTCCACTGACACGGAACAACGGATTACACGCCGCCGGGTCAGCGGAGTTCCACTGAGAACTTCGAGGAGAAAAGCAAAAATAAATGCTTGACTCTGAATGAGGAAAGCGTAATATACGCCACCTCGCGACAGAGCGCTAAAGCGCGTCGCAACTGCTCTTTAACAATTTATCAGAC